>JAEYOU010000357.1 GCA_023411405.1 Pseudomonadota bacterium
ACGCCGAGGGCCGCGACCGCGGCCGGGATCTCCCGGGCCCGCCCCGCGCCGAAGGCGATGCGCGCCGGGGTCGCGAGCTCGAAGCTCGGCATCACCACTCCGCCGCGTCGGGCGAGACGCTCCGGAACCTGCGCGAGGAGCGCGGCGCGGCCATGAGCGGCGCCACCGCGTCCCGCCAGGCCGCGTAGTGCGCCGTCTCCTTGTGCGCGGCGGCGCCGGCCGCGTCGCGATAGACCTCGACGAGCACGAACCGCGCCGCGTCCTCGAGGTCCTGCACGACGTCGAACCGGACCACCCCGGGCTCCTTCCGGCTCGCGCTCGCGTTGGCGAGGGACGCGATCCGGAAGGCCTCCACCGCCTCGGGCTTCACGTGCACGTCCACGTGCACCACCAGGAGCTCGTTCGCCATGCGCAGGAAGCTACAACGGAACGGGCGGCCTGGAACGGCTCACCGCCCGGACCCAGCCGGGGGGCGGCACGAGCAGGGCGGCGGGCGCCGCGTGGCCCGGAAAAAACGCGCGCCCGGTCCGCCCGAGGGAAGGGGGGCGGAACCGGGCGCGCGCCGCGTCCGACGGCGAGCGTTACGAAAGATCGATGGGCACGAAGATCCGGGCCTCGCCGCGCTGCACGAGCAGGGCCACGCCGTCCTTCGCGTCCTTCACGAGGTTGCGGAGCTGATCGACGCTCCGGACCGGGGTCCCATTCACGGAGAGCACCACGTCACCGGGCTGGATGCCGGCCCGCGCCGCGGGACCGCTCGCGCCCTCGACCAGGACGCCGCCCTCGAGCTCCGCGTCCCGGCGCTCCTCCGGCGACAGCGGGCGCACCGAGAGGCCGAGGCGGCCGCGGTCACCGGCGCCGCCCTTCTCGCCGGCGGCGACCTGCTCTCCGCCCGAGGCGCCCACCTTGACGACCACCTCGCGCTCCTTCCGATCACGCCAGATCTTGAGGCGCGCCTCCTTGCCGGGCGTGATGTCCGCGATGCGCGGCGGCAGATCGCCGGAGCCCAGGATCTCCTGGCCGTTCAGGCCGATGATGACGTCGCCGACCTTGAGGTCGGACCGGGCGGCGGGGCCGTCCTTCTCGATGTTCGAGACCAGCGCGCCGGCGGGCCGGGGCAGCCCGAACGACCGCGCGAGCTGCGCGTTCACGTCCTGGATCATCACGCCGATCCGCCCGCGGACGACCTTGCCGGTGGCGACGAGCTGCTGCTGGACCTTCATCGCGACGTCGATCGGGATCGCGAAGCTGATGCCCATGTAGCCGCCAGAGCCGCTGAAGATCTGCGAGTTGATCCCGACCACCTCACCGCGGAGGTTGAAGAGCGGGCCGCCCGAGTTGCCGGGGTTGACCGCCACGTCGGTCTGGATGAACGGCACGTACCCCTCGCCGGGGAGCGAGCGCGAGCGGGCAGAGATGACGCCTGCGCTCACGCTGTTCTCGAACCCGAACGGCGAGCCGATCGCGAGCACCCACTCGCCGACCTGGGCGCGCGAGGCATCGCCGATGCGGACCGTGGGGAGGTCCTTCGCCTCGATCTTCAGCACCGCGACGTCGGTCTCCTTGTCCTGGCCCACCACCTTGGCCTTGAACTCGCGCTTGTCGGTGAGCTTGACCGTGACCTCGGTGGCGTTCGCGACGACGTGCGCGTTGGTGAGCACGAGGCCGTCGCTCTTCACGATGAACCCGGAGCCCTGGCCGCGGACCATCGGGCCGCCGCCCCGGGGCATCGGGCCGCCGAACGGCATCCCGAAGCGGCGGAGCGGGTTCTCGTCGTCGCGGTTCGCGCCGACCGTGCTGACGTTGACGACGGCCGGGCCGTACTGCCGGACGATCGCGGTGAAGTCGGGGAGCGTCTGGAGCGGCGCGCCGCCGACCGGCGGGGAAGAGGGGGACCCGGCCACCGCCTGACGCGCAGGCGCGTCCTTGGCGAGGGTCCGGAGGGGGTTGGCCAGGGCAAGCGCCCCGGCCGCGGCGACGCTCGCGACCGCGAGGGCGGCGACGGGAGCGCGCTTCGCGAAACCAGGCATGCTTGAATCCTCCGTGTGCGTGGGCGGCATGGAGCGCCGCCGTCGAGTGTCACCCTAGGCACCCTGCCTTAAGGGAAACTTAAGAGCTCGTATCCCCGGCGGGTCCGGCAGCGGGGCCGGCACCTGGCGCAGATGGGCGCAGGGACTCCCTGCCGCCGCAAGTCCGCGTGACGGCGGGGCAAGTTCGTGATGTGCTCGGGTCTCCGGTCCCGGCCGGGACCCACAACGAGGTGTCTTCCGTGAAGCAGGAGCTGCGCAGCGTGACCGTGAAGGAGCCGTCCCCCGAACCCCCCTCCGAGCTGGCCGCCGGCCGCCCGATCCGAAAGTCGTCGAAGCTCGACGACGTCTGCTACGACATCCGCGGGCCCGTCCTCCAGGTCGCGAAGCGGATGGAGGACGAGGGGCACCAGATCATCAAGCTCAACATCGGGAACCCTGCCCCGTTCGGCTTCGAGGCGCCCGAGGAGATCGTCGTCGACGTCATCCGGAACCTCCGGGGCGCGTCCGGCTACTCGGACTCGAAGGGCCTGTTCTCCGCGCGCAAGGCGGTGATGCATTACTGCCAGCAGAAGGAGATCCCGGGCGTCGGCATCGAGGACATCTACCTCGGCAACGGCGTCTCCGAGCTCATCGTCATGGCGATGCAGGCGCTCCTCGACCGCGAGGACGAGGTGCTCGTGCCGATGCCGGACTACCCGCTCTGGACCGCCGCGGTGAGCCTCTCTGGCGGAACGGCGCGCCACTATCTCTGCGACGAGCAGTCGAACTGGCTGCCCGACCTGGCCGACATCAAGAAGAAGGTCGGCCCGCGCACCCGCGCCATCGTCCTCATCAACCCGAACAACCCCACCGGCGCGCTCTACCCGCCGGAGCTGCTGCGCGAGGTCGCCGAGATCGCGCGCCAGCACCAGCTCATCGTCTGCTGCGACGAGATCTACGACAAGGTCGTCTACGACGGCGCGAAGCACGTCTCGTTCGCGTCGCTCGCGCCCGACGTCCTCAGCCTCACGTTCAACGGGCTCTCGAAGAACTACCGGGCGTGCGGCTACCGGGCGGGCTGGATGGTCGTCGCGGGCGATCGGCGCCACGCGACCGACTACGTCGAAGGGCTCGACATGCTCGCCTCGATGCGGCTCTGCGCGAACGTCCCCGGGCAGACCGCGATCCAGACCGCGCTGGGCGGGCGGCAGAGCATCGAGGACCTCGTGCTCCCCACCGGGCGGCTCGGCCGGCAGCGCGACCTCGCCTGGTCGCTCCTCACGCAGATCCCCGGCGTCACCTGCGTGAAGCCCCGGGCCGCGCTCTACCTGTTCCCCCGGCTCGACCCCGCGGTCTACCCGGTCAAGAACGACCAGCAGTTCATCCTCGACTTCCTCGAGCAGGAGAAGGTGCTGCTCGTGCAGGGCACCGGCTTCAACTGGAAGGACCCGGACCACTTCCGCGTCGTGTTCCTCCCCCACGAGGAGGACCTCCGCGAGGCGATCGGGCGGCTCGCGCGGTTCCTGGGGCGGATGCGGCGCTGAGCGCGGGTCCGCGGGCGAACCGCGCCGTCTCGGAGCGGGCTACTCCTCGGCGACGGCCGGGCTCGTCCCCAGCCGCTCCCTGCGCGCGGAGCGCGCCCCGTCCAGCCGCTCGCGGAGCGACTGGATCGGCCCCTCGAAGTACCGCTGGCTGAGCGACGCGACGGCGACCGAGAGGACCAGCGTGAGGCCCACGACGATCGCGCGGCGCTGATCGCCGACGGCGCGGCGGACGGCGTTCATCACCAGCATGTGCACGAGGTAGACGCAGTAGCTGACGACGCCGACGTGGCGCAGCGCCCGGAGCTCCAGCAGCCTCGTGGCGAGCGGCGCGCCGCCCAGCACCGCCGCGACCACCAGGAAGACCACCGCCAGGTCCGACGCGACGCGCGGCACGGCGGTGGCGTACTGCAGCGCGACCACGAGCGCGAGCGCGAGCGGAAGGCTCCAGGCGCGGGCCGCGATCCTGGAGAGCAGCGCGAAGCCGCGGGCGTCGTGCAGGGCGCACGCGATCGCGCACCCCAGCAGGATCGGCTCGAAGTTTGTCACCACCTCGTTGGCGATCCCCAGCCACGGCCGCGCCGCGGGCGCGGCCGCGCCGCGGACGGCGATCTGCAGGGCGAGGAACCCGACGATCGCGAGCGCCGGCACGAGCCAGCGCCGGCAGGCGCGGAGCACCGTGGGCCAGAACAGGTAGAACTGCTCCTGCGCGGCGAGCGACCAGGAGAAGTAGAAGATGAGCCTCCCGTGCGGCGGCAGGTGCACGAAGAGGTTGGTCGTGAACGTCGCGAAGAACGGGAGGTTGAGCTGGAAGGCCTCGCGCTGCACCGGATCCGCCTCCATCGCGTTCACGACCGCGACGTAGAGCCCCAGCACCGCCAGGTAGAGGGGCCAGATGCGGAGGAGCCGCCGGAGATGAAACCGCTGGCGGGAGATGGTGCCGGTGCGGGCCCGCTCGCGGAGGAGCAGCGTCGTGATCAGGAACCCGCTGATCGCGAAGAACAGCGAGACGCCGAGGAAGCCGCGCCCCGCGAGCCCGCCCAGCCCCGCGTGGTGCGCGATCACCTCGGCGATCGCGAGGGCCCGCAGGCCGTCGAGGCAGGGGATGCGCTTCGCGCCGAGGTACGCCTCGTGGCTCGACAGCGCGGGAGGAGCGGTGTGGCCCGTCGATCCGAAGCGCGACGACATTGCGGCCCTCCTCGGCCTCGCGGCGGCCGGTGGCGTGGACCCTTCCACTCGGCGTGGATTGGCGAGGGCGCACGGTAGCCTCGCTCTCGACTCGAAGTGAAGACGCGATCGAGCGCAGGCCCCTCCTGGGCGGCGCACTCTGGTGCGGGTGCGACCGGGAGTGCACCAAGGAGGTGCCCTCGATCAGTCCATCCGTCCTCGGTGCGCCGTCATCCTCGGCGTCGCGCTCCTCCCACGCGAGGAGGACCTCCGCGACGCGATCGGCCGGCGCGAGCGACGCCGAGCGCGGCAGCAGCAGCGAGCCCCTGCGCGCGCGACACCACCGCGCGCGCGTCCTCGGCTACACTCCCGCCCGACGGAGGCTCGCGCGAGCCTCCGGAGGAGGGGTACATGATGCGGATCAAGGCGCTCGCGGTTGCACTGTTCGTGAACGTGGTGTTCCTCGGCTGCGGGGGCGGGGGCGGGGGCGGAGACCCGACTCCGGGGCGATCGTACGGCTTCACCGTCACGGTGAGCGGGCTGGAGGCGCGCGCCAACGTCTTCAACGGGATCAACAACCTCCAGATCGACGGCGACGGGACGTTCACCTTCAAGGAGCGGATCGCCCACGGTGCCCGCTACAACGTCAGCGTCGGCAGCGCCGAGCCGTGGAGCCCCAGCGCCATCGTCCGCTGCACCGCGGGCGCGGCGGCCATGGGCACCGCCACGGCCGACGTGAGCGTGCCGATCACCTGCACCTCGATCGCCGTGTTCTCCGCCGCCGATGGCGACGGCGACCAGGAGCTCTGGGCGACGGACGGGAGCCGCGCGTGGCGGGTGGCGGACATCAACCCCGGCGGCAGCTCGGACCCGCACGGCATGACCACCTACGGCGGATGGGTCTACTTCAGCGCGAACGACGGGGTTCACGGGTTCGAGCCCTGGAGGACCGACGGCGAGACTGCCGTCCTCGTGAGGGACCTCGCTCCGTATGCGGGCTACCACTCGTACCCGAGCGAGTTCGTGTTCTTCTGGGGAGAGCTCTACTTCTCGGCCTACGATCCGTACGGCTCGCACAGGCGGCTGTGGAAGACGGACGGCACGCGGGACGGCACGGTCCCGGTGATGGAAGGCGACGAGCTCGTGGACCCCCAGCACCTCCGGGTGATCGGCGAGGGACTCGAGCAGGAGCTCTACTTCGCGGCGGACGGCGCGGAAGGGGTCGAGCTCTGGAAGACCGATGGGACCGAGCGCGGGACGGTGCGCGTCGCGGACATCTGCCCGGGGACCTGCAGCTCGAATCCGAGCGGGTTCACCGCGCTCGGCAGGTGGACCTACTTCGGCGCATGGGACGAGGCCGGGGCGGCGATCTGGCGGACGGATGGGACCACGACCGCGCGCGTGGGCGCGTCGAGCATCGACGGGTTCCCGGGCCCCCCGCTCACGAAGCTCGGCGATGAGCTCTACTACTGGGCCGATGACGGCGCGCGCCTCTGGAAGACCGACGGGACCGCGGAGGGCACGCGGCTCGTGACCAGCCCGGACGCGCCCGAGGGCTTCCCCTCGGCGACGCGGCTCGGCGTCCTCGACGAGACCCTGTTCTTCCAGACCATCGACGAGACCGGCCTCTCCGTCTGGAAGCTCGCCGCGGGCGAGACCGCTCCCGTGCTGGTGAAGTCGGGCCTGCTGGAGGAACCCTACACCTGCTACACCACCCGGCTTCCGTTCACGCCCTACCGCGGCGAGGTCTACTTCAAGGCGACCGACGGCACGCACGGCTGCGAGCTCTGGAAGTCGGACGGCACCGAAGGCGGGACCACCCTGCTGGCGGACCTCCACCCCGAGGGGCACGCCGCAGCATGGGACCTCACCATCGTGAATGGCCGGCTCCTGTTCGGCGCGCGCGCGACGGGCGCGCTCTCCGAGCCCGGCGTGCGGTTGTGGGCCACCGACGGGAGCGCGGCGGGCACCAGCGTCGTCTCGGAGGCGGAGTTCTGCGGCTTCTCCGGCGGTGGCGTCAGCGGCGACTGCTGAGCCCATCGGGCTCCTCACGCCGCCGTCCGCGTCCCCACGCCCGGCCGGAACCGCACCCGCGCCGTGAGCCCGCCGCCGGGGGTCTCGGAGAGCGCCACCGCCGCGCCGTGGCGCTCGGCGATCGCCTTCACGATGGAGAGGCCGAGGCCGCTCCCCTGCGCCGGCGCGTCGGGGAGCCGGTAGAAGCGGGCGAAGACGCGCTCCCGCTCGGGCGGAGGGATCCCGGGGCCGGTGTCCGCGACCTCGAGGAACGGCGCGCCGCCCTCCAGGCCGGCGGAGACGTCCACGCGCCCGCCCGCGGGCGTGTAGCGGATCGCGTTGTCCACCAGGTTCGCGAGCAGGGTCCGCAGCGCCGCGGGATCCCCCTCGACGATCGCGGCGTCCGCGCGCGCGGCGCCGAGATCGATCCCCTTCGCCTCCGCGACCACGTGGTGGTCCGCGACGGCCTGCTCGACGAGCGCCGGGAGCGAGACCGGCGTCGCCGCCGCGACGGCCGACGCGCCCGGGTCCTGGCGCGCGAGCGTGAGGAGCTGCGCGACGAGGTGCGCCCCGCGCTCCAGCCCGCCCGCGAGCTCCGCCAGCGCGGCCGCGCGCTCCGGCCCCTCCGGGGCCCGCTCCGCGAGCTGGAGCTGCAGCTTGAGCGCGGCGAGCGGGGTGCGCAGCTCGTGGGCGGCGTCGGCGACGAAGGCGCGCTGCGCGGCCATCGCGCCGCGGAGGCGCTCGAGCAGATCGTTGAGCGCGTGGACCAGCGGCAGCGCCTCGAGCGGGACGCCGCGCTCGTCCACCGGGTCGAGCGAGTCCGGGGTCCGCGCCGTGACGGCGTCGGCGAGCCGGGAGAGCGGCGCGAGGCCGCGGCCGACGATCGTCCAGACGAGGAGCGCGAGGACGGGCAGCAGCAGGGCGAGCGGGATCACCGTCTTGGACGCGGCCTGCCAGGCCAGGCGCTCGCGCGTCCGCTGGAGCTGGCCGACGACGACGGTCTCCGGGCCGACCTGGATGGCGAAGATCCTCCACGTGCCGGCGACCCCCTCGACCGTGGAGTAGCCGAGCTGCGAGATCCGGGGCAGCGGCGCGTCGGGGCGCGAGAGGAACGTCCGCACCCCGTCCCCGTAGACCTCGATCGAGAAGTCGAGCTCCGGCCCCGCCCGGCGCGCGTTCGCCCGGTCGGGGCCCGGGTACAGGAGCGAGAGCGCGATCTGGCGGAGGTGGTAGTCGAACACGTTGTCGAGCTGGCTGCGGGCGAAGACGTAGGTCAGCCACCCGCCGAGCGCCTCGGCCGCGACGACGGCGAGGAGCAGCGCGACGAGCAGCTTCTGGCGCACCGACGTCATCGATCCTGCCTCCCCGGCACCATGTACCCCACCCCGCGGAGCGTCCGGATCCAGTGCGCGCCCAGCTTCTTGCGCAGCGCGTGCACGTGCACCTCCACCGCGTTCGACTCGACCTCCTCGCCCCATCCGTAGAGCCGCTCCTCGAGCTGCGCACGCGAGAGCGGCCGGCCGGGCCGCTCGAGGAGCGCCTGGAGCAGCGCGAACTCGCGGGCGGAGAGCGGGACCGCGGCGCCGTCGAGCGTGACCTCGTGCGCCGCCGGGTCGAGCAAGAGC
>JAEYOU010000358.1 GCA_023411405.1 Pseudomonadota bacterium
CGGGGTCGGAGTACTCCGCGCGCTTCGGCATGGGGATGCCATAACGCTCCGAGAGCGATCTCAAGGCCTCCATGAAGGTAAGGCCCTCAACCTCCATGACGAATTTGATTGCGTCTCCACCAGCGCCGCAGCCGAAGCATTTGTAAATCTGCAGCACGGAGTGGACTGAGAAGGAAGCTGTCTTCTCCGTGTGGAAAGGGCACAATCCCACCCAGCGCGGGCCGGCCTTCTTCAGGCGAACGTACTGCCCGACCACGTCCACAATATCGACCGACGACTTCAACTGCTCGGCGAAGTTCATTCGAGTCCCAATATCCTAGCAGGCCACGCTACGAGGCGAGATCCCGGAACGGGGTTAAGATGTAAGTACGTAGGGCTGTGGGCTCTGGGACTCGTCCGATTCGAGGGGCTATGAGATTCGGCAGCGCAAAATCAGCTTCAACAGGCGCCCCGTCTTCACTCCCGGCTTTTTACGAGTGGAAGACCCCTGGGCAGTCGTTCTCCATTCAATTGAGCTACGAGATCATCGACCGTCTTCATGCGGAGATCATGAAGGGGTTCTGGGCGGTGCCCAAGCGCGGCGCGGAGGTCGGGGGCGTTCTTCTCGGCAAGGCGGTCGGGACCGCCGCTCTTACCGCCGGCGAAGTCACCGTGTTCATTGACGATTATGAACTGGTGACGTGTGAACACCGCCGGGGGCCGTCGTTTGTCCTATCTGACGGAGATCGCAAGCGTGTCGAGAAGGCCCTTCGCCGGAGCGGCGGCAATCGTCAGGTGGTCGGATACTTCCGCAGCCATACGCGGCCCGGCCTGTACCTGGACGAGGACGATATGGCGATCATCCGGTCGTATTTCTCGAACCCGACCGATGTGATTCTGCTCGTCCGGCCGCACGCCACCCGAAACAGTTCCGGCGGTTTCTTTTTTTGGGAGGACGAGGATATGCGCCGCCACTCTACATATCGCGAGTTTCCCTTCAGCAAAGCGGAGTTGCTCAAGCCGCTCCTCGATGCGCAGGAAGTCGAGCCGGTCTCCGAAGCGGTGGAGATGCCGGCGCCCCCGCCGCAACCTGCACAGCAACCCGCTCACCGGCCCGCGCAGCCCACCGCCGCGCTGCCCCGCGCTGCTCATGGGCCCGCGTCGCAGCGCCGGTGGAAAACGGCCGTTGCGACGGCTGCGATCCTGCTCGGTGTAGGCGCCATGGAGTATCAGATCCTTGGGGTCTCAAGACGAACGGCCGCTGGTGACGGCTCGGCGGCACTCAAAGTGGAGCGCAACGGGAATTACCTCCAGGTGAGTTGGGATCGCAATGCGCCCGTCGTTGCGCGTTCCAAGGAAGGCACATTGCTGATCTCCGACGGCCCCTTCAGGAAGGAGATCAAACTGGAACCGGCGCACCTGCGGGCGGGGACCGTTGCGTACGCTCCCACGGGCGAGGACGTCAATTTCCGCCTCGAACTCAGCGATGGGCGTCGGAGCGTGACGGAGTCGCTGCGCGTCGTTACCGCGACTCCCGCCGATGGCAGGGGTATGCAACCGGCCGTCACCGAGCCGCTGATGCCGCGGACCGACGAGGAGGAGGACCGCCCGCAGTTCAAGACCGCCGGCCAGGTCTCGACAGCTCAGGGTGTACCTGCGGAAAATGCGATCCGGCCAAGACCGGCCCGGAAGGCGCGGGTCAGCCGTTTCTTCGACGACGGATTGTAAGCCAGCCCCAATTGGAGGCCACGGTCCGAACAGGCGCGATTAGGGCCTCCCTCCTGTGCGTTTCAGCCCTGATCCGCCGGAGGGTGCTGCCCGATACGGGCGGTACTGGCAGTCTGTATCGGATACCCGCATTCTTGGGTATAATTCCCTGTATTGTTCGCGGCAGAGGAGGGATGAAGCAGCATGGGGAACGGAACGGCGTCTGCGATTGCCCGGACGCCTGGCCCGGCCACTCCCGGGCCGCCGGCTTACTTCGTCTGGCAGCCACCGAATAAATCCGTTTGCGTCCGCATCCTGCCGGGGGTGCTTTCGGAGATCGCCCGGCGATCGGCGGCCGATTCGCCGGAAGGCGGCGGCCTGCTCCTCGGGACTGTGCGCTATGCGGGTGCCTACACCGTTACGATCGAATGCATCGACGGCATCGAAGGCCGCTTCTGGCGCGGGTTTTCGCAGTCACAGGAAAACCCCGAACGCAGGCGTTTCGAACTGGCGTTGGCGCGATGGCGGCCCGGCGCGGACCGTCCCCTGGTCGCAGTCGGGTACTTCCGGACGGAACCGGCGGACGCTCCGCTCGGTCCGGGCAACGACGATCTGATGCTGATCGCGCGTTACTTTTCCGCTCCGCACAACGTGTTTCTGTTCGTCCGTCCGGATCGGGAGGGAGGATCGGCGAGGGGCGGGCTGGTCTGCTGGCAATTCGGCCAGATTCCGGAAACCGCCCAGGAGGAGTTTGCGCTCGATGCGCCCCCATTCGCGCTCGCCGCTGACCCGCTGCAGGCGCCTGGCCCCACGCCCGTGGTGCTTCCGCAACAACTCGAGGGCGCACCGGCCGTCATCGCGATTCGCCGCCTGTGGCTGCTAGCGGCCCTGATCGGTCTGCTGCTGATCGCCGGCATCGGAGGCGGTTACTTCCTGATGCGCCGAACCCCGGGAGGGCAGCCAGCTTCGCCGCCGGCGGTTTCTCGATTGTCCCTGACGGCCGAGCGAAGCGGAACGGACTATCGCGTCACCTGGGACCGCAACGCACCCGCAGTCCTCTTCGCCGTAAAGG
>JAEYOU010000487.1 GCA_023411405.1 Pseudomonadota bacterium
GTAGGTCGAGTCGTTCATCCTCGACGCCGCGATCGCCGTGCCGAAGTACCGGCCCGACTGCGCCGCCGCCGCCCCCAGCGTCGTCTCGGCGGACGCCTCCCCCCCGCCCGCAGCGGCGTCGCCGCCCAGGTTTTCCGACCCGCACGCCAGGAGCACCCCGACGGTGGCCACGTAGAGCAACGCTCGATTCGTCCTGTTCGCTGACATCGCCGTCTCCTCGTCTGCGGGCCGGGAGCGACGGAGCTCCCCTGGGCCGCGGGTCGAACCTCGTCCGGTGCTTCGACTCGTACTCCAGTCCGGCTCCGGCGCCCCGTGTTGGCGCCGGAGCCGGACCCGGGCTCCCGGTCCCCGACGTCTCGGGAACGAGGAGCACACCTCCTGGAGCCGGTTGCGACCCCGGCGCCGGGGCTGGCCGCCTCCTCTCGCGGAAGAGGGGTCGCGTGACCGCTCACATCTCCATGCAGTCCGCTGGTCGCACAAGCCTGGGGCCTTCGTCAACGGCACACTTCAGTACCGAGAGCGAACCCCTCGCAATCTGAAACCATTCAGATGCCCCGCCACCCCGGCCGCCCGCGAGGGACGCGCTATCTGAATCGGTTCAGACGGGAACACGGCCCGGAGCTCGATGTGAGCGTTCACGGGGACGAGCGCGAAGGGGCGCCGCCGCGAGCGCTCGCGGCGGCGCCGCGATCACGTGGCGTCGGGCTCGACCGGCCCCGCCGCCGCGCGCCCGGCGTCCGGGAACAGGCCCACGTCCGCCAGCGCGGTCTCGAGCGCGTACGTCGCCGCTCCGAGCGCCACGGCCCGCTCGCCGAGCGCGCTCGCCACGAGCTGCAGCGGCCGCGCGCTCGACACCCGCGTCCGCTCCTGGACCGCGCGCCGGAGCGGGACGACGAGGAGATCCCCGAGCCGGGCGATGCCTCCGCCCACGATCACCATCGCCGGGTTGAGCAGGTTGACCATGCCGGCGATGCCGGTGGCGAGGTACGCGACGGTGTCCTCGACGACGCGGAGCGCGAGGCGGTCGCCCGCAGCGGCGGCCTCCTCGAGGGCCGACATCGTCAGCTCGCGCGCGGCGAGCGGCGCGTCGGGATACTCCGCCCGCAGCGCCGCGGCGCGCGCGAGGACGTCCGGCTCGGAGACCACGTGGGTGAGGCACCCGCGCAGCCCGCACTCGCAGGGGGCGCCGCCGGGATCCACCGTGAGGTGGCCCAGCTCGCCGGCGACCCCGTTCGCGCCGCGGTAGACCTTCCCGCCCACGACGTGCCCGGATCCGACGCCGGCGCTCACCTCGACGTAGACGAGGTCCTCGATCCCGCGCCCGGCGCCCCACCAGTGCTCCGCGAGGGCGCCCAGGTTGGCGTCGTTGTCGAGCAGCACCGGGACGCCGAACCGCTCCTCGAGCTCCTCGAACCCGCCGCGCCCCTTCCACGCCGGGAGCACCACGCGCGAGAGCGACTCGTACGCGTCGTGCGCCACCGGGCTGGGCATCCCCACGCCGATGGCCACCAGCCGTTCCCGCGGCCACTGCCACCGCGCGAGGCACGCCTCGATGAGCTCCGCGATGGCGCCGCGCGTGCCCGCGGGGTCCGCGTGCACCGGGTGGTCGCGGCGCTCCCAGGCGACGACGCGGCCCCGGAGGTTCGTGAGCGCCACCGCGACGTGCGTCCGGCCGACGTCCACGCCCACCACGCCGAACGCGTCGTCCTCGAACCGGAGCAGGATCGGCCGCCGGCCGCCGCGCGAAGGACCGGCCCCCAGCTCGCTGACGAGCCCCTTCGCGAGCAGCGAGCTCACGGTGATCGAGATGGTGCTGCGGGCGAGCGCGGTGCGCCGCGAGAGCTCCGCCCGCGAGATGCCGCCGGACGCCCAGATCATGGCGACGAGGCTCCCGGCGTGCGGAGGCAGCGCGCCCGCACCCCGCCGCGCCCCGCCCGTCGATCGCGGCTTCTCGGTCATGTGGATCCCACGGGGCGTGCCGCCCCGCCCCGCCGGCGGAGCCGTCGGAGCCCCCTCCCGGCGTTCACGAGCTCGACCACCTCATCCATCGTACAGCACCGAGACGTCCACCTCGATGACCTCCACCCGCCCGGTCCGTCCGAACACCTCGGCCGAGGTCGCGGGGTCGAGCCAGTCGCCCGGCGTGTGGCGCACGCCGCCGCCGCGCGACGTGACGGTGATCGCCGCCTGCGGCCCGCGCCGGTAGACGATCGGCACCTCGCACAGCGTGAACGCCAGCGACCCGGCGTCGAGCGGGAGGGACCGGCGGGTCCCGTCCGCCGCCGGCAGCTCGAGCCGCGCAGGCCGCCGGAGCAGCTCCGAGGACCGCAGGAGCAGCGGCCAGAACCGGATCCGTCCGTCCCGGACCCGCACCCCGAGCTCGCCCAGGCGCGACAGGATCTCCTCCTTCACCTGCCCGGTCATGCCCGGCTGGCGGGCGCCGCCCCGGCGTGGCGTGTGCGAGTAGGGGTCGATGGGGATCGCGCCGTACTCTGCCGGCGTCTTGCGTGTCCCCGCCATGCCGTCGCGCAGCTCGTGGTAGGCGGCGGCGAGCCGGGCCACCACCGCCGGGTCCGCGCCCGCCTCCGCCGCCGCGAAGCACCGCTCCTGCACCGCCACGAGGAGCTTCCCCACCATGTGCCAGTAGATGCAGCCAAGACCTTCGTACCCGTACATCGTCCCGCTCCGGCCGGTGAACCGGCGGTGCTGGAACACGTGCTCGTAGGCGTCGAGCACCTCCGCCGCCCCCGCCTCGTCGAGCGCCCCCTCCGCGACGAGGGCCCGGACCGCCTCGCGCGCGCGGTCGTCCCCGTCGAGCGTCTCGCGGAACCGGACCGCCCCGGCCGCGTCGCGCCGCAGGAGCCGATCACCGGACGCGAGCAGCCGCGCGAGCGCCGGGCGTCGCCGGAGGAGCTCCTCCGGGATCACGTTCCGCTCCAGGAACCCGGGGAGCCGGCGCTCCGGGTAGAGCAGGTAGCTCCGCTGGTCCTCGCGGCGGAGCGCGCTCGCCCGCAGCGCGGCGAGGACCCGCAGGGACTCCTCCGCGTCGAGCAGCCCGGAGCCGAGCGCCGCCGCCTGGCCCTCCAGCATCTCGTGCAGCCGCTCGACGCCGAGGCCACCGTCCGCGCGCGGGACGAGCAGGTTGTAGGCGTGGTACAGGCCGTCCGCTCGCCGGTTCGCGGCGAGGCCGTGGCGCGCGAAGGCGAGCCCGCGCTCGGCGAGGCCGTCGAGCGCGGCGACCGGGACCTCCACCGGCGCGGAGAGCCCGTCGCGGTAGAGCCCGGCGCGGTACCGGCCCGCGATCCTGCCCAGGTCCCCGAGGAACGCGGCCCGCGCCGCGTCGGAGAGCTCCGGGGCGTCGAGCAGCGGCCGGTGGCGCGCGAGGGCGGCCGAGGTCTCCTCGAGCCAGGCCGCGACCTCGCGCGAGAGCGCGACGGGCGCGCCGCCCGCCCCGGCGAGCAGCGCGCGGAGGGTCGAGAGGTAGCTCGCGAGCTGGCACATCGTCACGACCGAGAGCCCGGCGCCGACGAGCGCGTTGTTCGCGTCGTTCCACTCCGGGCGCTGGGTGTTCATCCAGATCCCACCGCCCGGGGCGAGGTTCGCGAGCTTCGCGAGCGCCGGCACCAGCAGCTTCTCGGCGAGGGTGACGCGGTGGAGGTCGCCGCCCCCGCGCAGCAGGCGGCCGTCGGCGCCCGCCTCCGGGAGGCGCGCGAGGATCCTCCGGTGCTTCTCCGCGTCGAACCGGATCGTCGCGCGCGGATCCCGGAGGGTGTCCTCGTAGGACGCGAGCTCGTAGGGGACGTCGGCGTAGGTGAACCACCGCCGCCGGAGGAGGGCGGGGAGGCGGCCGGGCTGGTGCCGGAGGGAGAGGTCGAGCAGCCGCTGGAGATAGACGAGCTGGTGGTCGCCCCAGTAGCCGATCGCCGCCCAGGGGTGGCCCGGGTCCGGGACCTCCCAGTCGACGCCGTCGCTCGAGATCCGGTACGGGTTGTGGCCGTCGGCCGTCGAGGCGTTCACGAACCGCGCGATGAAGGCGTCGAGGAGCTCGGGCCAGGAGAGCGCCAGCGCCTCCCAGTTCTGGAAGATGTCGCGCCAGTTCCCTTGCCAGGCGATCCGCTCCTCCCCGTCCGGCCCGCGGACCTCGATGTCGAACCGGTTCCACGGGCGGCTCGGATCGCCGTGGCGGCGGCTGAACGTGAGCGGGAGGTACTCGAGCGCGAGCCGGGAGAGATCGGGATCGCCCAGCGCGTCGGCGCGCGCGAGCAGGGCGGCGCGCGGCTCCCGGGAGCCGAGCCCTGCCAGGAACGCCGCGTGCCGGCGGGCGGTGGACGGGCTCATCCGCGCGACGTGGGCGGCGAGCGCGGGCCCCACGATCGAGCCGTCGCCCGCGGGCACGCCGCCGCGCATGTCGTTGAAGAGCACGTTGACGAGGTGGTGCGCCGTCGCCAGCTCGTCCTCGGTCCGCTGCAGC
>JAEYOU010000540.1 GCA_023411405.1 Pseudomonadota bacterium
CGGATCACGTGCACCACATCAAGTACCGCTCGCGCGGCGGCGGCAGCGAGGACTGGAACCTCACCTCCCTCTGCCAGGCGCACCACCTCCACGGCGTCCACGAGGGCCATGTCCGCGTCCACGGCGCGGCGCCGGACGGGCTCCAGTGGGAGCTGAGGGAGGCGAGGTGACGCGCGGGCGGCGACGATCTTCCGAGGTCCCGCCCTACAGCAGCCTCCCCGCCAGCACCGAGGACGCGACGGTGAAGTAGATCACCACCCCGCTCACGTCCACGAGCGTCGCCACGAACGGCGCGGACGCGCTCGCCGGGTCGAGGCCCACGCGGCGGAGCAGGAGCGGCAGCATCGCGCCCGCCATGCACCCCCAGAGCACCACGCCGACCAGGCTCACCCCGACGGTCAGGCCCAGCGCGAGCGCGTGCGGGCCGTACGCGCCGAACGCCCACTCCCAGCCCACGATGCGCGCCACGCCCAGCGCCCCGAGCAGCACCCCGAGCCCCAACCCCGAGGCGAGCTCCCGCCGCGCCACCCGCCACCAGTCGCGGAGCCGCACCTCACCGAGCGCCATCGCGCGGATGACGAGCGTCGTCGCCTGCGAGCCGGAGTTGCCGCCGCTCGAGATGATGAGCGGGACGAAGAGCGCGAGGATGACGGCCTGGGCGATCTCCTCCTCGTACCGGGCCATCGCGGTGGCGGTGAGGAGCTCGCCGACGAACAGCACCGCCAGCCACACGCCGCGCTTCCGCAGCACGGTCGCGAGCGGCATCGTCAGGTACGGGGCGCCGAGGGCCTCGGTGCCGCCCATCCGCTGGATGTCCTCGGTCGCCTCCTCCTGCACGACGTCGACGATGTCGTCCACGGTGACGAGGCCCTGCATCCGCCCCTGCGCGTCCACCACGGGCACCGCCAGCAGATCGTGCTGCGCGAACACCCGGCTCACCGCCTCCTGGTCCATGTCGTCCCGCACGGAGACGAGGTCGCGGATCATCACGTCCTGGACCTGCTGCTCGGGGCGGGCGGCGAAGAGATCGCGGAACGACACGACGCCGAGGAGCCGCTGGTCCATGTCCAGCACGTACGTGTAGTAGATGGTCTCCACGCGATCGCGGGCCTGCCGGCGGAGGTAGGCGATCGCCTCGTCCACGCTCATGTCGGGCCGGACGCGGGCGAAGCGGGGGTTCATGAGGCCGCCGGCGTCGTCCTCGGCGTAGGCGAGCAGCGCGGACACCTCGCGCCGGCCGACGTCGTCGAGGAGCGCGAGCAGGGCCTCCCGCTCCTCCGGCGGATGGAGCTGGACGAGGTCCGCCGCGTCGTCGGGCGGCAGCAGGCGGAGCCACGCGCGGCGCTCGCCCGGCGGAACGGAGGCGAGGAGGCCCGCCTGGTCGCGGGAGGTGCACTCCAGGAAGAAGTCCTCCCGATCCGGGCGCCGGAGCGCGTGGAAGCCCTCGGCGCGCTCCTCCTCCGAGAGGACGTCCCACGCCTCGCGCAGCTCGTCGGGCGTGAGGGCGTCGAGGTGCTGCTCGGTCATCGCGTTCACGTACGTCCTCCCGGCGGACCCTTGGAGACGGGGCGCCTGCGCTACCGCGTCTCCCGCACCAGCCACGCGAGGTACGGCGCGCTCCCGGCCTCGATCGGGAGGGCGATCACCTCCGGGACCTCGTACGGATGGAGCGCCAGCGTGCGGTCCCGCAGCCGCTCGAACCGATCGCGCGTGGTCTTGAGGACGAGCAGCGCCTCGCCCTCGTCCTGGACCTTCCCCTCCCACCAGTAGATCGACCGCACCGCCGGCACGAGGGTGGCGCAGGCCGCGAGCCGCTCGCCCACGAGGGCGCGGCCCAGCTCGGCCGCCTTCTCGGCGGACGGGGCGGTGACGAGGACGACCAGCGCGCGTTCGTCGGGGCTCATGGTGACGCCGATCCTACTCCTCCGTCGGCAGGACCGGCACCTTCGCGGCCGCGGAGGCGCGCGCCCCCGGGCGGTGGCCGAAGAGGCTGCCGTAGACGACGCCGGTGATCCCGAGCAGCACGCCCAGCGCCGTCGCGCCCCCGAACGGCTCGCCCGCGAGGAGCGCCCAGAGGTAGGCGGCGATCGGCGTGAGCTGCTGCCAGACGGCCGCCTCGGGCACGGAGAGCCCCCCGTACGCCTCCGTCATCGCGAGCTGCGCGAGCGCCGCGGCGAGCCCGGTCGCGAGCGCCGCCGCCCAGGCCCAGGGATCGGCGGTCCAGGCGCTCCAGGCGACGGGCGCGGCGACGAGGACGCCGCCGAGCGAGAAGGCGAAGAAGATGGTGGGCGCGTTGACCGGGACGACCGAGGAGCGGAGCGCGCGGATCGAGGTCACCGCCACGCCGCCCGCGAGGCCCGAGAGGATGCCGAAGGCCTCGCCCCACCCGAGCGCGAGCCGCACGCCGCCGCCGCCGAGCACGAGGAACACGCCCGCGCTCGCGACGAGCAGCGCCAGCGCGAGGTGGACCGTGGGCCGCTCGCCCAGCGCGACGATCGAGATGCCCACCGCGAAGATCGGATAGAGGTTGTTGAGCAAGGTCGCCTCACCCGCAGAGATCCGCGCGAGGGCGAGGAAGTAGAGCAGCGCGGCGAGGCCGCCCACGAGCCCGCGGACCGCGAGCAGCCCGTGGCGGGCGGGGCGGAAGGTGCCCGGCCGCATCGCGAAGAGCGCGACCACCGCGACGAGGCCCACGCCGAACCGGACCGTCGCCACCTGCGCGCCGCTCATCCCCCGCCCGGCCGCCACCCGGACGAGCAGCGCGGCGAGGCCGAACGAGACGGCCGAGGCGAACATGAGGGCGCGGTGCCGCACCACGCCCGGGAGCGCGGAGGCCCGGTGCACGCGCCCCATGTACCACGCCGGGCGAGCGCGCCAGCGCCCTCGCTGCGCGGCACGGTTGACTGGGCGTCTCGCTAGACGTATGTTCAGCGCACCTCGGCACCCGCCCCTCGCCCGAGGGGCAACCGCCCGGGTGGCGTTCCACCGCAGACGCGCGACCCGCGCGTGTGTACCTCATGGCCAACGTCGGCCCCCTCCGTTAAGTAGGGCACCTCATGAGCGAGCCCGAGTTCATCACCGTCAAGGGGGCCCGCGAGCACAACCTCAAGTCGGTCACCCTCCAGATCCCGAAGAAGAAGCTGGTGGTCTTCACCGGGGTGTCGGGATCCGGCAAGTCGTCGCTCGCGTTCGACACGCTCTACGCCGAGGGCCAGCGGCGGTACGTCGAGTCGCTCTCCAGCTACGCCCGCCAGTTCCTCGGGCAGATGGAGAAGCCGCACTACGACACCATCCGCGGGCTCTCGCCGACCATCTCCATCGAGCAGAAGGCCGCCTCCAACAACCCGCGCTCCACCGTCGGGACCATCACCGAGGTCCACGACTACCTGCGCGTGCTCTACGCCTCGATCGGCGTGCAGCACTGCCCGAGCTGCGGCCGCTCGGTGGGCAAGCAGACGGCGCAGCAGATCGTGGACTCCATCCTCGGCCTGCCGGAGAGCGCGCGCTTCCTGGTGCTGGCGCCGCTCGTCCAGAACCGCAAGGGCGAGTACAAGGACCTGCTCGCCGACGTGCAGAAGCGCGGCTTCTCGCGCGTGCGCGTGGACGGGATGATCCACGCCCTCACCGACCGGCTCGCGCTCGACAAGAAGCTGAAGCACGACATCGAGCTGGTGGTCGACCGCCTGGTGGTGAAGGAGGGCATCCGCTCCCGCCTCACCGACTCGGTCGAGACCGCGCTCCGCGAGGGCAAGGGCACGCTCATCGTCGCCGACGCCGACAAGGAGCAGAAGGTCGGCCCGGGCATCGACCCCGAGGAGTACAAGCGGCACGATCGCTTCTACTCCGAGCAGAACGCCTGCCACGCCTGCGGCCTCTCGTTCGGCGAGCTCGCCCCCCAGAGCTTCTCCTTCAACTCGCCGCTCGGCTCCTGCGCCGACTGCCAGGGGCTCGGCACGCGGCTGGAGATGGATCCGGACCTGATCGTCCCCGACCCCTCGCTCACCATCCGCGAGGGCGCGGTGGAGCCGTGGGCGAGCAGCATGGAGCGCGGCGAGGGCTGGACGTTCGAGTTCGTCGAGCACCTCTCCCGCGCGCTGAAGCTGGACCTCGACACGCCCTGGTCCAAGCTCTCGAAGAAGGACCGCGACCTCGTGATGCTCGGCAGCGAGGCCGTGTCGAACGGCAGCCGCCCTCGGATCGAGTGGGAAGGGGTCGTCAACCAGCTCCTCCGCCGGCTCAAGCAGACCACCTCCGAGGGGATGCGGCGCTGGTACATGCGCTACTTCTCGGACAAGCCCTGCCCGACCTGCGGCGGCGAGCGCCTCAAGCCGGAGAGCCGGGCGGTGCGGATCCGCGGGAAGGGCATCGTCGAGCTCTCCCGGATGACCATCGTCGAGGCGCACGGCTGGCTCGGCGCCATCGGCCTTCAGGGCAACGACGCGCGGATCGCCGACGAGCTCCTCAAGGAGATCCGGAACCGGCTCAAGTTCCTCCTCGACGTGGGCCTCGGCTACCTCACCCTCGACCGCCCCGGGCCCTCGCTCTCCGGCGGCGAGAGCCAGCGCATCCGGCTCGCCTCGCAGATGGGCTCCGAGCTCACGGGCGTCATCTACATCCTCGACGAGCCGTCGATCGGCCTCCACCAGCGGGACAACGGCAAGCTCCTCGCCACGCTGAAGCGGCTGCGCGACGTCGGCAACTCGGTCATCGTCGTCGAGCACGACGAGGAGACGATGGAGGAGGCCGACTGGCTCGTGGACTTCGGGCCGGGAGCGGGCGCGCACGGCGGCGAGGTGGTCGCCGAGGGCACGCCGGCGGAGGTGAAGAAGCACCCCTCCTCGCTCACGGGCGCGTACCTCTCCGGACGCGCGGAGATCTCGGTCCCCGCGCGGCGGCGGGACGGCGACCATGGCGCGATCACCATCACCGGCGCCAAGGCGAACAACCTGAAGGACGTGACGGCCTCGTTCCCGCTCGGGCGCCTCGTGGCGGTGACCGGCGTCTCGGGCGCGGGCAAGTCCACGCTCGTGAACGCGATCCTCCGGCCCGCCCTCATGCGCCACCACTACGGCACGCGCGAGGTGCCGGGGAAGCACGACCGGCTCGCCGGCGCCGAGCTCGTCGACAAGGTCATCGACATCAACCAGCAGCCCATCGGCCGGACGCCGCGCTCGAACCCGGCGACGTACACCAAGCTGTTCGACGCCGTCCGCGAGGTGTTCGCGCAGACGCCGGAGGCGCGGGCCTTCGGGTACCAGCCGGGGCGGTTCAGCTTCAACGTGAAGGGCGGCCGCTGCGAGGCGTGCCAGGGCGACGGGATGAAGCTCGTCGAGATGCACTTCCTCGCCGACGTGCTCGTGCCGTGCGAGGTCTGCGGCGGGAAGCGCTTCAACGAGGCGACGCTCCGGGTCACGTTCAAGGGCAAGAACGTCGCCGAGGTGCTCGACCTCTCGGTCTCCGAGGCGATGGAGCTGTTCCAGCACCACCGCGAGATCGCGCGCGTCCTCCGGACGCTCGAGGACGTCGGCCTCGGCTACATCAAGCTCGGCCAGCCCTCCCCCACCCTCTCCGGCGGCGAGGCGCAGCGCATCAAGCTCTCGCGCGAGCTCGCCCGCGTCGGCACCGGGCGCACGCTGTACATCCTGGACGAGCCCACCACCGGCCTGCACTTCGAGGACGTGAAGCGGCTGCTGCACGTCCTCGATCGGCTCGTGGACGCCGGCAACTCGGTCGTCGTGATCGAGCACAACCTCGACGTCATCAAGTGCGCCGACTGGATCCTCGACCTGGGCCCCGAGGGCGGGGACGAGGGCGGGCGGATCATCGCCGAAGGGACGCCGGAGGAGGTCGCGCGGACGAAGGCCAGCTATACCGGCCAGCACCTCGCGAAGGTGCTCGCCGCGCACGCCGGGCGGCGGCGCGCCCCGGCGCGCGACGCGGTCTCGCGGAGTGCCTGATTGCCTGTTTCGCCGGCGGGCGTCCTCGTCTAGATTGCGCCCGCATGATGCCGAACCTCGATCCCGAAGAGCTGCTCGCGCTCCTGCGCGACCCGAATGTGGAGAGCCAGGAGATCGCCGCCCGCGCGGGCGTCCCCCGCGAGGAGGCCGGGCGCGCCGCCCGGCTCCTCATGACGCTGCCGAAGGCGAAGCCCGAGGAGGTCGCGACCCTGCCGGGCCCGCTGGCGCTCGCGCTCGCCCGCGC
>JAEYOU010000551.1 GCA_023411405.1 Pseudomonadota bacterium
CGGATCACGTGCACCACATCAAGTACCGCTCGCGCGGCGGCGGCAGCGAGGACTGGAACCTCACCTCCCTCTGCCAGGCGCACCACCTCCACGGCGTCCACGAGGGCCATGTCCGCGTCCACGGCGCCGCGCCGGACGGGCTCCAGTGGGAGCTGAGGCAGACGTGATGGATGAGTGGGCAGGAGGTCCTTCGCGATCGCTGTCCATCCAGGCCTTTGATCGAGGCGCCACTCAGGAGCCCGCGCGAGATCGCCGCCACTCGCCATCGACGCGGGCTCGTACGGCACGCCTGGTATGCTGGTGGGGTGATGCGCGCGAAGAGGCTGGACATCGAGCTCAGGTCCGAGACCGAGGCCGACCACGCCGCGATCGTGGAGCTGACGCGGCGCGCGTTCTGGAACGTCCACCGGCCGGGCTGCGACGAGCACTACCTCGTCCACGTGCTGCGCGGGCACCCGGACTGCCGCGCCGACCTGAACCGGGTCGCGGAGGTCGAGGGCCGGATCGCGGGACACATCCTGTACACGCGGTCGCGCCTCGTGGCCGATGACGGCGCGGTGCTGGACACCCTCACGTTCGGGCCGCTGAGCGTCGCGCCGGAGCTCCAGCGCCGGGGCATCGGGAAGGCCCTCGTGACCCACACCGTCGCGCTCGCGCAGGGCGAGGGGTGTCCGGCGATCGTGATCTTCGGCAACCCGGCCAACTACGTCGGCTCGGGGTTCCGGGGCTGCAAGGCCCATCGGGTGGGCATCCCGGGCGGACGGCATCCGACGGCGCTGCTCGTGCGGGCGCTGAGGCCGGCCGCGCTCGCCGGGCGGACGTGGACGTTCCACGAGAGCCCGGCGTTCGAGCTGGACGCGCGGAAGGCCGAGGAGTTCGACGCGCGCTTCCCGCCGCTCGAGAAGGGGTGGAGGCCCTCGCAGGAGGAGTTCGAGATCCTCAGCCGCTCGTTCGTGGAGTGAAGCCACGCACCGGCCTGCCCCGTCGGGTCCGGATGAACGAGCGACCCCAAGCAACCGGGTAGGGCGGGCAGAGCGCGAGCGAGGATGGCGCGTGGGTCGCCGCCTCCACTCCCGGGGCGGCGCCACAGGAGGAGAGCCATGGATCGCTGCGTCCTGCCCGCTCGCCGCTCGTGGATGATCGGGGTTGTCTCGCTGGGCCTGCTCGCGCTCGCTCCCGGCGCCGGCGCGCACCCCGCCTCGAACCCCTCGCTCGTCCTCGGGGGAACCTACGCGTCCGGATCCTCGAACGGCGCCGTCCTCGCGGTGGCGGACATGGACCGGGACGGAGCGGCGGACGTGGTCGTCGGCGGCTGCTCTTCGGCGTTCGCGGAGTGCTACCAGGCGTCTGCCCAGGGGGTCGTGAGCGTCCTCCTGGGGCGGGGGGACGGGACGTTCGAACCGGCCGCCAGCGCCCCGGCCGGCGGCGCTCCGGTGACGTCGGTCGCGATCGCGGACCTCGACCACGACGGCTGGCCGGACGTGGTCGCGGCCAACGGGTTCTCCGACACGGTCGGGGTCCTCGCGGGCGCCGGCGACGGGACGCTGCGGCCGGCCGCGACCGTCGCCTCGGGCGGGATCTACGCGAGCGGCGTCGCGGTGGCGGACGTGAACGAGGATGGCGATCCGGACCTCCTCGTGGCCCACCTCTGCGACGCGGATCCCTGCGCGGGCGGGCTGCTCGGCGTGCTGCTGGGCAACGGGGACGGGTCCTTCCAGCCGGCGCTGACCCTCACCGGGTTCAACGCGCAGTCGGTGGCGTCCGCCGACCTGGACCGCGACGGCCACGCCGACGTCGTGATCGGGAGCGGGCACTTCACCGTGGGAGTGCTCCTGGGCAACGGCGACGGGACGTTCGCGCCCGTCGTGAGCTACGACGCGGGCGGGTTCGGCCAGCCGTCGGTCGCCCTGGCCGACGTCGATCGAGACCGGCGGCTCGACCTGGTGGTCGCGGTCTGCGCTCCCGAGGCGGCCCACGGCTGCGGCGGCGGGGAGGCGACCCCCCACGGCCTCGTCGGAGTCCTGCTCGGGAACGGGGACGGGACCTTCCGGTCGGTCGCGACCTACGACGGCGGCGGCAAGCACGTCCAGTCCGTCGCCGTCGCCGATCTCGACGACGACCGCCGTCCGGACGTGGTGGCGATGACGCAGTGTGGGGCGGAAGGATCCTGCTCGGCGGGCCCGGTCACGGAGCTGCGCGGCGACGGTCGCGGCGCGCTCCGGCTCGCCGCCTCGTACCCCACGGGAGCCGGGAGCCCCGGCGCGCCCTCCTTCGGCACCATGGCCGTCACCGCGGACGTGAACGGGGACGGAGACGAGGACGTCCTGGCCGGCAACGTGGAAGGCTCGGTGACCGTGTACCTCCAGGCGCCCGACCGGAAGGCGCCGTGGCGACCCCGCGCGTGGCGCCGCTGGTGGCACGGGTGGCGCTGACCCTGGGGCGGACGCCCGAGGCGCCACGGTCCGCGCAGGGGGATCCGCTCCGTTCGCCCTTCGACAGGCTCAGGGCGAGCGGAGTCCTTCGGACCAGGCTCAGCTCGAGCGGGAGACCGGGGCGACCACCTCGTGCTCCTCGTCCGCACCCAGCGGCTCGCACCGGCCCCAGAGGAGTTCGAAGGTCGGCCGCGCGATGAGCATCGCCCCGGGCTCCTCGTTGCGCCGGGCGACGCGCGCCCAGGCCTCCGCGGCGGAGATCTCGAGGTGGTACAGCCGGTGGCGCCCACCGAGCGCCTCGACGCGCCGGCGGGTGTCGTCCCGCTGCGCGCGCGACCAGAAGTTGAGGTCGAGGACGACGTCGAGGCCCAGCGCGAGGCACCGCGTCCACTGGCGCTCGAGGAGCGCGCTCACCCGCGCGGCGAGCGCGGCGAACCGGTCCGCCGGCGGGTCCGCGCCGTACAGCGCCACCATCCACTCGTCGTGCGTGAACCGCACGGCGCGGAGGCGCTCGGCGAGCGCCTCCGCGAACGTGGTCTTGCCCGCGCCGACCGCGCCGTGGACGAGGTGCGCCGTCCCGGGCGGCCGCGGGATCACTGCGCGCTGCGCTCGTAGACGAGGTGCGCCATGGACCGCGCCGGGAGCGCCAGCGCGGGCGCAGGGGCGAGGGTGCCGAGGGGCGCCTCGTCGTCCACGATCTTGGCGTCGAAGTACGTCGCCTCGCGGAGCGTGTAGCCGGGGAGCTCGACGGAGAGCGTCTTGGGCGCCTTGGCCGTGTTGCTGAGCACCACGTCGAGGCGGGTGCCGCTCCGTGCCGCGTGCGACCAGACGTCGGCGTCGCCCGTGCGCGTGCGGACGAGGTCGCCGGTGAGACCCCCGAGGATCCGGAAGGCGAAGTAGGTCGGGCGCCGCACGCCGCCCTGGTCGATGAGGCCGTGGCCACCGGTGGCGTGGAGGGCGAAGTAGTGCGCGGAGGCGACGCCCAGCTCGTTGAACCGGAACGCCATCTCCGTCGCCCACATCGCGGCGGGCATGTCCGTGAGGTGGTTCATGCGCGACGTGAACCAGGAGAGGCCGTACTCGGTGATGCCGAACTCGATCGGGCGGGTGTAGCCCTTCGGGTTCGAGGCCTTGTCCTTCCAGAGCGCCGTGAACCCCTTGACCGTCTCGTCGGCCTCGCCCACCGAGCCGAACGCGAAGTCGTCCGAGGCCGTGCCGTCGGTCGGGTAGATGTGCCAGGTGAGGACGTCGACCACGTCGCCGCAGCCCTTCACGAACCCGGCGATGAAGGTCTCGCGCCCGCCGCGCGCGCCGGAGGCGGCCGGGCCGCCCACCTTGGCCGTGGGATCCACCGCCTTGATCGCCGCCGCCTGCGCGCGGAAGACCTCGCAGTACTTCTCCGGCGTCCAGCTCGGGTCACCGCGGGTGACCGCGAACAGGTCGGGCTCGTTGCCGATCTCCCAGTAGCGGACCTTGATCCCGCGCTTCTGGGCCATCCGCACGTTCTCGGCCGCGTCCTCGGGCCGGTTCTTCGGCGGGTCCTTGGAGATGCCGCCCTGGAAGACGCGCGTGTGGATCACCGTCACCGGGTCGGCCAGCATGTTGAGGTTCGACTGGAAGTTCGCGAGGGCGGGGTCGGTGAGGTCGTTCTCGTCCCCGACGTTGCCGCCGGGGAACCTGAGCTCGGCGACCCGGAGGGCCTGGAAGTCCTCGATGTAGTCGACGAGGGGCATCCAGTTCCCGAAGTTGTAGCCGGCGAGGACGTTCCGGTTCACCGGGGCGATGACCTTGTCCACGTCCACCTGGAGACCCGGACGGTCGGGCTTCTTCGCGTCGGCCTGGGGGGCGGGCTTCCCGGTGTCCGGCGAGGGACGGAAGAGGGCGCAGCCCGAGAGGAGCAGGGCGGCGGGGAGGGACCAGCGGAGGGTGCGGGGAAGGTTCATGCGCGTTGCCTCGAGGATGGACGGGTCAGCTGGGCTCTTCGTCTCTTCTCCGCCGCGGGAGCGGCGGCGCGGCGGCAGGATCACCTATCCAGCTCGCCGCGGACGAACCGTCCATACCACTCGCCACTGGCCTTGACCATCCGGGGACCACCGGGCACGGCCATCCGGACGATGCCGAAGCGGTGCGCGTACCCCTCGGCCCACTCGAAGTTGTCGACCAGCGTCCAGACGAGATAGCCCTTCAGCGGAACACCCTCGCGCAGCGCGTCCCGGCAGGCGGCGAGGTGGGACTCGAGGTACCGGCGGCGGTCTTCATCCTCCACGCGGTCCCCGGCGCGGGGGACGTCCTCGTAGGCGGCGCCGTTCTCGGTGACCACGAGCGCCTTCGGCTTCCAGTCGCGGTGAATGCGCACGAGGATCTCGCGCAGCGCGTCGGGGTAGACCTCCCAGCCGATGGCGGTGTGCGGCTCGTCCGTCCTCACGAACCGCGCCTGCACCCACCCGTGATCGGGCGCGTGCGTGACGAGGTGGCGGTTGTAGAAGTTGACGCCCACCCAGTCGATCGGCTGGGCGATGAGCGCGAGGTCCCCGGGCCGGAGCGCCGCCTCGAGCCGCCCGCTGCCGCCCTGCCTGCCCTCGAGCTCCTTCGGATAACCGAGGCCGAAGACCGGATCGAAGAAGAGCCGGTTCCGCACGGCGTCCATGCGGCGGGCGGCGGCGTGGTCCTCGGGGGTGTCGGTGGCGGCGTGGATGGGGGCGGGGTTGTTGACGATGCCGATGCGGGCGCGCGGGAGGACGCCGCGGACCGCCTGGACCGACAGTCCGTGCGAGAGGAGCAGGTGGTGGACGGCGACGAGCGAGCCCTCCTCGTCCCGGATCCCGGGCGCGTGGATCCCCCACGCGTGCCCGAGGAACCCGGCGCAGAACGGCTCGTTGTGCGTCGCCCAGCTCGCGACGCGATCCCCGAGCCGCTGCGCGACGGCCCGCGCGTAGTCGGCCATCGCGTACGCCGTCTCCCGCCGCATCCAGCCGCCCTCGTCCTGGAGCGCCTGCGGCAGGTCCCAGTGGTAGAGCGTCACGTGCGGCGAGAGCCCCCGGGCGAGGCAGCCGTCCACGAGGCGGTCGTAGAAGTCGAGCCCCTTCGCGTTCACGGCGCCGCGGCCCTGCGGGACGACGCGCGGCCACGCGACGCTGAAGCGGTACGCGTTGAGGCCGAGCGCCTTCATGAGGTCGAGGTCCTGCGCCCACAGGTGGTAGTGGTCGCAGGCGAGGTCCCCGTGATCGCCGTTCTTCACCTTGCCCGGCGTGTGGCTGAACGTGTCCCAGATCGAAGGCGCGCGGCCGTCCTCGGCGACCGCGCCCTCGATCTGGTAGCTCGCGGTGGCGGTGCCGAAGAGGAAGTCGGAGGGGAAGTCGGAGCGCTGCACGGCGGGCGTGGCGGAGGGGACGGGCGGGGTCGGCATCTCTCGTCGGAGCTCCTGGTTCGCTCGGGGGAACTACGACCTTTCAGTCGAGGGAACACGGTTTCGGGACCGCGCGCAACCCCCTAGATTCACGACAGAACGAAGGGAGTCCTCGGGCGCGTGGCGCGGGCGCGGGCTGGTTCGCGGGGGTCATGGCTCGCGAAGGAGTTATGAGAGGGGCCATGCGTACGCAGCTCAAAGGCGCCGCCGCCCGCCGGGAGCTTCTCCCGGGCACCTCGCCCGCGCTCCTCCAGGAGCTCCACCTCCTCACGCGGACGGGCGACCTCAACGCGGACAGCCTCCGGAAGCTCAAGCAGGTGAACCACCTCGCCGGCCTGCTCGCGCCGGCGGTGGACGACGTGCTCTCGCGCTTCGGGGACCCGGTCCTCGTCGACTGCGGGGCGGGCAAGAGCTACCTCGGGTTCATCCTGTACGAGCTCTTCCTCAAGGGCGCGGGCAAGGGCTCGCTCGTCGCGGTGGAGGCGCGGCAGGAGCTCGCGGACGCAGGCGCCGCGCGCGCGCGGCGGCTCGGGTTCGACCGGCTCCGTTACCTCGCCGCCCCGATCGACGCCGCGCCGGTCCCACGACGCGTCCACCTCGTCGCCGCGCTCCACGCCTGCGACACCGCCACCGACGACGCGCTGCTCCTCGCGATCCGGCACGGGGCCGATCACGTCGCGGTCGTCCCCTGCTGCCAGGCCGAGGTCTCGCGCCAGCTCGAGGCGGCCGCCGCGCCGGACCCCCTGGTCGCGCCGCTGTTCGAGCACCCGTGGCACCGCCGCGAGTTCGCCTCGCACCTCACCAACGTCGTGCGCGCCCTGGTGCTCGAGGCGCACGGCTACCGGGTGACGGTCACCGAGCTCACCGGCTGGGAGCACTCGATGAAGAACGAGCTCCTCCTCGGGAAGAAGGTCCGCGGCCGCTCGGGCGCGGCCCGGGAGAAGCTCGCGCGCCTGCTCGCGGCGACGGGCGCGCGGCCGAAGCTCGTGCGGGAGCTGGAGCGCGGCTCAGCCCGGGAGACCGAAGACGCGGATCACCCAGCGCAGGAACCCGGTGGTCATGGCCGGGAGGTAGGTGATCACGAGCACCCCGGCGCTCATGATGAGCAGGAACGGGAAGGTCTTCCGGTACACCCACGGTAGCGGCTTCCCGAACCGCGAGGCCGAGAGGAAGAGGTTGAGGCCCATCGGCGGGAAGAGGAACCCGAGCTCGAGGTTCGCGAGGAAGACGATCCCGAGGTGCAGGGGATCGATCCCGTAGTGCGCCCCCAGCGCGGCGACGAGGGGCGCGATCACCACGATCGCGGAGTACATCTCGAGCACGCTCCCCACGACGAGGAGCACGGCGTTGAGCAGGAGCAGGAAGAGCGCCGGCGACGGCACCGCGTCGGTCATCCACGCGACGAGCCGGGTCGGGATCTCCTCCAGGATGAACCACTCGTTGAGCGCGTAGGCGCTCCCCATGAGGATGAGCACGCTCCCGACGAGGCCGGCCGCGTCCACGAGCACGCGCGGGAGGTCGCGGAGCGGGTGGATGGAGCGGTAGACGACGAGCTCGACGACGAGCGAGTACGCGGCGCCGAGGGCGGCCGCCTCGACCGGCGTCGCCCAGCCGAGCGCCATGGTGACGACCACGATCGTGGGCAGGCCGAGATCCCACTTCGCCTCCCACAGGCCGCGGAGCGCCTCGCCGCCGCGGAACGGCTGGCGCGGCGCGCCGGCGCGGCGTCCCACCCACACGCCGTAGACGGCGACGAGGCCGATCATGAGCAGCCCCGGCAGGAAGCCGGCGATGAAGAGGTGGAACACCGGGGCCTCGGCGATCACCGCGTACAGGATCACCGGGAGCGAGGGCGGGAAGAGGAGCCCGAGCGAGCCGGCGCCGGTGACGACCCCGACCGAGAAGTCCTCCGGGTAGCCGTCCTGGCGCAGCGCGGGCAGGAGCAGGCCGCCGAGGGCGAGGATGGTCACGCCGGACGCGCCGGTGAACGTCGTGAACAGCGCGCAGACCACCGTCGCCATGATGGCGACGCCGCCGGGCAACCAGCCGAAGACCCCCTTGTACGCGCGCACCAGCCGCCGCGCCGCGCCGCCCTCGGCGAGGACGTAGCCCGCCGCCGTCAGGAGCGGGATCGCCGGCAGCGACGCGTGGGTGGCGAGGCCGTAGATGGCGTTGGGGACGGAGGCGAGCGGCGTCCCGTCCCGGAAGAAGAGGACCATGGTGACGCCGGCCATCACCACGAACACCGGGGCGCCGAGGAGGAACGCGAGGACGACGAGCGCCAGCAGGAGCGCGAGGGCGACGGGGCCCGGGCTCAGCTTCGCGAGGAGGAACACCGCGGCGGCGACGGCGAGCGCCGCGCCGCGGAGCGCCACGCTCGGGCGCCCGCCGGCGTCGGCGCGCCAGGCGAACCGGAGCGTCATGAGGGCGAACCCGACCGGCATCACGAGCTCGCTCCAGGCGACCCGGATCCCGAACGCCACCTCGCCGAGGATCGACCACTGCGAGCGGACGAACTGGACGGAGGCCCAGGTGAGCAGCGCGCAGGCCGCGGCGGACACGGCGTGGGTGAAGAAGCCTGCCGCCCGTCGCCGCCAGCCGGGCCGGATGACGTCGAGCGTGGAGAGCGAGAGGTGGCGGCCGCTCAGGGTCACGAGGACGGCGCCGCCGAAGCCGATCCAGAGCGTGATGTTGCGCGCGAGCGGCTGCGCCTCCAGGAGCTGCCGTCCCCAGAGCCGCTGCGCGAGCGCCGACGCCGCCGGGAGGGCGATGAGCGCGAGGAGGAGCAGCGTGACGAGCGTGCGCTCGAACCACAGGAACGCGGCGACCAGGAACGCCTTGGCGCGGCCCAGCCACGCGCCGAGCCAGGCCGCGAGACGGGCGATGGACGAGGGGGAGCCCTGGTTCGGTCGGGTGGTCACGCGAAAGTGGATTGACCCCTTCCGGAGAGGCTCCTAGGAATAGCACGAACCGGGGGTTGATGCATCGTGCACGCTCGAACGCTCCGCGCGCTCCTTCCACTCATCGTCATGGTCCTCGCCGGCTGCCGCACCGCGGCGCTCAACCTCGTCGCCGACGCGGTGTCAGAGAGCGGCGGGACCTACGCGAAGGACGATGACCCCGAGCTCGTCGCGCAGGCTGCGCCCTTTGGCCTCAAGACCATGGAGGGGCTCCTCGAGGAGAACCCGGACCACGAGGGGCTGCTCGCCGCGCTCGCGAGCGGCTACGCGAGCTACGCCTACGCGTTCGTGCTTGCCGACGCGGACCTCGCCGACCTCCAGGGTCGGCTCGACGCGGCGCGCGCCGGGCGCGCGCGCGCCCGCAAGCTCCTCCTCCGCGCCCGCGACTACGGGCTGCGCGGCCTCGAGCTCCGCCACGAGGGGCTCCGCGCGAAGCTGCTCCAGGGCGGCGATCTCTCGAAGGCCCTCGCGCCCGCGAAGAAGGCCGACGTCCCCCTGCTCTACTGGACGGCGTCGGCGTGGGCGCTCGCCGTCTCCGCCGGCAAGGGCGACATGGAGCTCGTGGCGCAGCTCCCCGCCCCCGTGGCAATGATGGAGCGTGCGCTGGCGCTCGACGAGGCGTGGAGCGAGGGGGCCATCCACGAGTTCTACGTGTCCTACGACGCGACCCGCTCCGCCGCCGAGGGCGGCGGGCCCGCGCAGGCGCGCAGGCACCTCGACCGCGCCCTGGAGCTCTCGAAGGGCCGGAAGCTCGGCCCGAAGGTCTCCTACGCCGAGGGCGTGCTCGTGCAGGCGCAGGACCGCGCGCAGTTCACGCGCCTCCTCGAGGAGGTGCTCCGCGCGGACGCCGGCGCCGTCCCGCGCTTCCGGCTCGCCAACGTCCTCGCGCAGCGCCGCGCCCGCGCCCTCCTCGCCCACGTCGACGACCTCTTCCTCTAGCCGTCCAACCCCTCGGGAGCCCTCGTGAAGAAGATCCTCCTCGCCGCCCTGCTCGCCGCGTCCGCCTCGTCCGCCCGCGCGCAGGTGACGATCAAGCTCGCCACCCTCGCGCCGCAGGGCTCCACCTGGCACGACCTCCTGAAGGAGCTCGGGCAGCGCTGGGACCAGGCCTCCGGCGGGCAGGTGAAGCTCCGGATCTACGCCGGCGGCACGCAGGGGAGCGAGGGCGACATGGTCCGCAAGATGGCCGTGGGCCAGCTCCAGGCCGCGGCGATCTCCAACGTCGGCATGCACGATCTCGTGGCCGAGCCGCAGGGCCTGAGCGTCCCGTTCCTGTTCCAGGACGAGGCGCAGATGAAGTGCGCCTTCCAGAAGGTCCAGCCGCGCATCGAGCAGGTGCTCGCCCAGCGCGGCTACGTCGCCGTCCAGTGGAGCACCGTCGGCGCGATCCACCTGTACTGCAGGCAGCCGCGGAAGCACCCCGCGGAGATGCGCGACACGAAGGTCTGGGTCTGGGAGGGCGACCCCAAGAGCGTGGAGGCCTTCCGCCTCGCCGGCCTCGCGCCGGTCGTCCTCTCGTCCGCCGACATCGTCCCGTCGATCCAGACGGGGATGATCGACTGCGTGCCCAACGTGCCCCTCTACATGCTCACCACGCGGCTGTTCGAGCGCGCGCCGTACATGATGGACACGCCGTGGTCCTACATGATCGGCGCGACCCTCGTGAAGAAGGACGCGTGGGAGAAGATCCCGGCCGACCTGCGGCCGAAGCTGATCGCCATCGCGCAGGAGCTGGGCGCCCGGATCGACGCGGAGGTCCGCCGCCTCAACCAGGACGCCGTCGCGGCCATGCAGAAGCAGGGGATGAAGCTCGTGCAAGGCGACGCCGCGGCCTGGCGCGCGGCCATGGACAGGTCGCTCCCCGCGGTGCGCGGGGGCGTCGTGCCGGCCGAGTTCTACGACCAGGTCGTGAAGGCGCGCGAGGCGTGCAAGCCGGAGCCGGCGGCGAAGTGACGGAGCACAGCGCGGCCGCTACCCCGCCGGCTGCAGCGCGGGCGCGCACGCGACCCTCGCCTCGACCGGCGCGCCGAGGAAGCCGCGGAGATCGCGCCGCAGGGCGGCGCAGAGGAAGAGCAGCGTGATGTGGCCGCGCGGGTAGACGCGCAGCTCCGCGCCCCACGCCTGGGCGAGCTCCGTCGCCGCCGCGGTCCGCGCGATCCCGTCCGCGACGCCGATGGCCACGAAGACGCGCCCGGCC
>JAEYOU010000595.1 GCA_023411405.1 Pseudomonadota bacterium
TCCTGGAGCCGGTGCGCGGCCTTGTCGAGCTCCTCGCGCAGCGCCGGGGCACCGCCGGCGCGCTTCGCCGCCTCGAGCTGGTCGAACGACTTCTTCTTCGTCCGCTCCAGCTCGGCCCGGAGCCCCACGGCCTCCTCGCGCCGCTCCTTCGCCTCGCCGCGGAGCTCGGTGAGCCCGGCGCGCGCCGCCTCGAGCTCGGCGCGGAGCTGGCCCTCGGCGGCGGCCCTGGCCCGGAGGTCCGCCCGGGCAGCCCGGGCCGACAGGAAGAACGCGATCGCGGCCAGCAGACCCACGAGCGCGACGAGGATGGCGAGGGGGTTCACCATGGAAGGACTCCGGGTTCTGGGTGCGAGGACGACCGGCGATGGCTCCAGGGTAGTCGTACCTGAGTACCGCGGTTCGGCGGGCTTGAAAAGGACGGCGGGCGAGGGACCGTGCCCTCGCTGCGGCGTCTTGCGGCACCCCGGGTTAGGGAACGAATCTGTCGGAGGCCGCGTCCGGTGCGGCTAGGATCGTCCCCCCAATGCGGCGCGTGGCCACCAAGATCTTCCTCGCGTTCGCGGTCTCGCTGGCCGCGTTCGCGGCCGTGGCCGTCTTCGCCGCGTTCCGGCTCCACGACCTGCGCCGGGACCTGCGCCTCCTGAACGTCGGGTACCTCCCGCTCACCCGCATCGCGGCCGAGCTCGAGGTGAAGGAGTGGATCGCGACCCGGGCGCTCGAGGCCCGGGACATGGATCCCGCCGCCCGGGACGCGTACCTGCCGCTCGCGCAGGCCCACTTCCCCGCGCTCGTGAAGGAGCGCCTGGAGGAGGGCCGGCGGGTGCTCGCCGCGGCGGCGCCCTGGGTCCGCGACGACGACCGCGCGCTCGCCGACGTCGCCGACCGCCTCGAGCGCCTGACGAGCCGGTGGGAGCAGTACGACCGCGAGGTGCGCGCCCTGTTCGACGCGCTCCGCGCGGGCGACGGCGCCGATCCCGCGGCCGCGGCCGCCTTCGACGCGCGGGTGACCCGCGTCCGGCAGCTCGAGCGCGGGCTCTCGCTCGAGGTGAAGGTCCTCCAGGTCTCGCTCGAGTCGCAGGTGAAGGACCGCATCTCGGCGACCGAACGGACGGAGGCGACCACGGTCCTCCTCATCGCGCTCTACTCCGCCATCGCCCTCCTCGTCGGCGTCGGGGCGGCCCTCGTGTCGCAGCGGCTCCTCGCGCCGATCCAGCGGCTCACCGAGGGCGTGAAGGCGGTCGCGGCCGGCGACCTCTCGCGCAAGGTCGAGCTGCGCCGGGACGACGAGATCGGCCTCCTCGCCCGCGAGTTCAACGCCATGGCGGCGTCGCTCGACCGGCAGCGGACCGAGCTCCGGCGGGCGGAGCGGCTCGCCGCCGTCGGCCGCATCTCCGCCCAGATCACCCACGAGATCCGCAACCCGCTCAACGCCATCGGGCTCAACGCCGAGCTGCTCTCGGAGGAGCTCGCCGGCTTCCCCGAGGCGCCGGAGGCCCGGACGCTCGTGGCGGCGATCTCGCGGGAGGTGGACCGGCTCGAGGGGGTCGCCGAGCGCTACCTGCGCTTCGCCCGCCTCCGCCCCGCGCTCGAGCCGCTCGACCTCAACGAGCTCCTGGGCGGGCTGCTCGACTTCCTCGCGCCCGAGCTCGCCGCCGCCGGCGTGACGGTCGAGCGGGCGCTCGCCCCCGGGCTGCCGCCCCTGCGCGGCGACGAGGCGCAGCTCCGCGGCGCCTTCCTGAACCTGTTGCGGAACGCGCGCGAGGCGATGCCGGGTGGCGGCCGCGTCACGGTCCGGACCCGCCCGTTCGAGGGTGGGGCGGAGGCCCTGATCGAGGACACCGGCGGGGGCATCCCCCCAGGTGACCTGACGCGGATCTTCGAACCGTTCTACTCGACCAAGGAGCGCGGCACCGGCCTGGGGCTCGCGTTCACCCAGCAGGTCGTGGAGGAACACGGCGGCGTCATCCAGTGCGAGAGCGCCGTGGGCCGGGGCACCACGTTCACGCTCCGGCTGCCGGCGGCCCCTGCGACGGTCGGGACGGCGGTGGAGCAGGCGACTACGTAGACCGGAGGTCCGGCGAGGGAAGATGAGAAGGCCGAGGCGAACGAAGCACGAGGCACGCGGCAAGGGACCGGTGGGGAGCGTCGTGGCGTTCCGCGAGGCGGCGGAGCGCGTGCGGACGGCCCGCGCGCGGAGCCCGGGGGACGACTGGGGCGAGGTGCACCGGACCGTGCTCGGGAACGGGCTCCGGGTGCTGACCGCCCGGGCGCCCGGCCTGCACTCGGCGATGATCGCGCTCTACGTCCGCGCCGGCTCGCGCCACGAATCGGCAGCCCAGAACGGCGTGTCGCACTTCCTCGAGCACCTCTTCTTCCGCGGCTCCGTGGGTTACCCCGACACCGTCGCGATGAACGCCGCGGTCGAGGCGGCGGGCGGGAGCCTCAACGGCATCACCGCGCGGGACCACGGCTGCTACTACACGCCGATCCACCCGCACGAGGTCGGCACCGGCCTCGCCGTCCTCGGCGATCTCATGCGGCGGCCGCTCCTCACCGAGATGGACGTCGAGCGGGAGGTCATCCTCGAGGAGATCCTCGACGAGGTCGACGCCTCCGGCCGGGACATCGATCCGGACAACCTCTCGAAGCGGATCGTGTTCGGCGATCACCCGCTCGGCTTCAAGATCGCCGGCACCGCCCAGAACGTCCGGAAGCTCCGGCCCCGCGACATCCGCGCCCACCACGGCCGCTTCTACAACGGCGCGAACCTCGTCCTCGCCGTCGCGGGTCCCGTCCCGCCGCGCGAGGTCGCGGAGCTCGCGGCGAAGCACCTGGGCGGGCTGCCGCGCGGCCAGGCCAGCGTGGACGTCCCCGCGCCGCGCTGGCCCGAAGGCCCCCGGCTCGAGATCGTCGAGCACGACGACGCCCAGACCGAGTTCTCGCTGTCGTTCCCCTGCCCGCCGGAGCGCCACCGCGACTACCCCATCCACCTCTGCATCCGGCGCATCCTCGACGATGGCCTCTCCTCGCGCCTGCCGTTCGAGGTCGTCGAGCGGCGCGGCCTGGCGTACGCGCTCCACGCCGGCATCGACACCTTCGCCGACGCCGGCATGACCGTCATCGACGGCGCCTGCGCGCCGCGCAAGCTGCCGCGCGTGGTCGAGGAGGTCCTGCGGGTGCTCGGCGGCCTGGCCGAACGGCCGGTGGCGGAGGAGGAGCTCGTGCGCGTCCAGCGCCGCCACCGGATGACGCTCGCCTTCTCGCTCGACTCGGTGTCGGATCTCGCGGGGTGGTACGGCGCGGGCGAGGTGCTCTCGTCGCCCGAGGGGTTCGAGGAGCGGTGCCGCCGCGTCGAGGCGGTGACGCCCGCCGACGTGCAGCGCGTGGCGCGGCAGACGTTCCGGCGCAGGAACCTGGTCGCGGTGGTGGTCGGACCGGCGCGGCGCCGCGAGCGCGCGGCCGTGGAGCGGGTGGTGCACCGGAGCGACGTGATCGACTGAACCGGGCCACGGCTACCTCCCGCCCCCGGCGCTCTGGTACCCTTCTCCTCGTGATGGCGAGCTTCCTCCTCCGCGCGCTCGAGCGCCTCCGGGAAGACCGGCACTTCAGCCGGAACCGCCACTTCCTCGCCCTCTCCTCGCCGGAGGGGAAGCGCGCCCTGCGGATCCACCGGCACCTCCGCTCGATCGAGCGGGACCTCTCGCAGGAGGGCGTGGACGCCACCGTGACGCGCGAGGCCGAGCGGATCCGGCTGACCTTGCGCGGGCGCAGGCTGTCGCGGACGGCGTGGCTCAGCCGGGCCGAGTTCCGGATCCTGTGCGGGAACCCGGCGGTGCGGGCGGTGCTGAGGGAGCCGGTGGAGGAGTAGAAGCGCCTCGCACGATCCCGCTCGTGCTTCGACAGGCTCAGCACGAGCGGATGATCGGCCGCCGCTCGCCCTGAGCTTGTCGAAGGGCGAGCGGCTCGCGTCAGACCTCGATCGTTCCTTCCAGGTACTCCACCGCCCGCCCCGCGATCCCGACCGTCTCCGTCTCCGGCCGGTCCTCGCACGAGAGCCGGCCGCCGCGCTTCGAGACCTGCGCCGCCTCGAGCCGCGCCTTGCCGAGCCGCCTCGCCCAGTACGGCGTGAGCGTGCAGTGCGCCGAGCCCGTCACCGGGTCCTCGGGGATGCCCACCTTCGGCGCGAAGAAGCGCGAGACGAAGTCGAGGCCGGGCGACGAGGCGGGCGCGGTCACGATGACGCCGAGGTGCGGCAGCTCGGCGA
>JAEYOU010000600.1 GCA_023411405.1 Pseudomonadota bacterium
CCTCATAACGTAATTCACAGATCCGGGAGAGCACGCAGTCCTGGGAGAGCGACGCTCACGATCCGCCGTGGGATTCTCCGCATGAGATCGCCCATCATAATGGCATGATACCCCCGGGAATGACATAGTAGTCGGCCGGTACCGGAACGAATCCCGGCGCTGTGCTCAGAACGGTCGTATCCACCGTCGCCGCCCAGATATCCCCGTTGACCAGATGTTTCCTACCTCCGCCGCCCCGGTATCTGAGGTCGAACGAGATCGGGGCCGCATCCTCCGGCGGCGGGACGAAGCCGTCGAGGAAGACGACGGTGGTGTAGGTCCCGCTCATAGCCCGGGTGAACTCGGCGACGCTCGCGTTGTCCGGGGTCGCGAGGACCGGCACGAGCAGCCGCGGCTCTTCTTTCGTCTCGAACTCGCCGGACGGTACGAAGATATCCTGCGCGTAGTCCTCCGTCGTCGTGAACGCGAGCATCTTCCCGTACTGCGTCTCCCGGATCGCCGTCCGCCACCCGGCGGGCTGGCGAACGCTGGATGCCTCGAACATCACCAGCTCGCCCTCCGCGTTCGCCGGAACCGGGACCATGACCGTGGCGGTGCCGTTCACGGCAAGACCGGAGAGACCGGTGATCCGGATCAAGTAGGAGTCGTTCGGCATGGTCGTCGAGACGAACGCAGGAGCCAGGAGGAGCAGAAAGGCGATCACGACGAGGATGCAGACCGCTATTAACAGGTTCAATATGGTTTTTCGGGTATTGTTACGTCGCTCGTCCATCTCCTCACCATCACCCGGCCAGGTGGATCCTGTGCTCCAGAGGGCCGGTATCTACGCATGAGAAGTCAACGTTCCCCTATAAACGATTTCTGTCACTATCCTCTACATGTCGAGACGGATCCACCTGTTTTGACCTCGGGTGCGTGCCGCAGCCGGTCGGGGACCCCTATAACAACAGGGATGAGAAAACCGCACGCGTAGCATTTCCAGAGAATGTCCAGTAAGGAGCAGTCAGTACTGCAATCAATCGTAGGTGCATTCAGTGGAACACCGTTCATCCCAACCGCTGCTCATCAACGGGTCTGAATAATTACTTTTACAGAACTTTGTTACGCTACCCTAAATTCTGGAAAGACGTGGGTTTATCTCCTGAGCCCGGACGTAACAATAATCCGCCTCATCGGGTTTGCCCAGACTCGATAGTATCTCTCCCTTCATGTACCAGGCCATAGCATAGTCCGGATTAAGCTCAAGAGCTTGGTCTATGGGTTGAATCGCATCCTGGGACCGTCCCAAATTGTAGAGTGCGACACTTTTACCCAGCCAGGCATCTTCAAATAGGGGATCGAGTTCAAGAGATTTATTAAAGCATTCTAACGCCTGCTCGAATTGATTGTCATAGGCATTGAAATACAACCCCTGTCTATACCATTCCATCGCAGCACTTTGTTGAGTACACCCACAACTACAGATCACGGCCAGCACTATGATCGTTAAAACAAGGTGTTGTTTCACGTTTGCTCTTTTCCTCAGCTTCATAGAAGTTACCTGCTCTGCACGTAGTGTCATGATCTGGAGAGTATGGGGATGCCCTCCTCGTTTACTGGAACCCAATTTCCATCCAGGTACTTCTTGACATGAACGCTAACCGGGATCGCTCCGCGAATGTCAGGAGGAATATGCTCCAGAATACTCATCCGGAATGTATCTCCCGAGATGGAATGATGGATACCTTCAGATACAGTTAGTTCCAGGTTAACGCCAATATCTGTTGCATTCACATTCAAAGGTACGAGACCCTCTGGAAAGAAGAGCACTGATGTGCAGTTGGATCCTACCTGCGTGCTGGAATTCCATCTTACAGGGGTATCCTGACCCCCACTCATGAGCGGGGAGAGAGACTCATTCTGAAGGTCTGTCAGCCTTAATTCACCCGGATCAAAGCCTTTGAAGAACTCTGCGTGGATATCGGTAAGGTTCGCACCGACCGATTGAAACGCAAGCATTTTGCCATGGGGGGTTACAACAATCACCGATTTCCAGTTGCCGAATTGCTTGTACTGGAGCTCTTCTTCCGAAAAAACCAGATTGCCGCCCCTCATAGGCATCGGCACGATAATATCGGTCGCAGGCTCACCAGTATAGTTGGAAAGGCCGTCTATTGTGACTGTATATCTATAATAGCCCGGGTTTGAGTTGATCCAGGCGACCCCGAACAGAGTAAGGGATATCATAAGAATGCCGGTAACTGCTGCCGCCAAAAATAGGATTTTGAGTTTAGTTAAGGATGCCATCGCGCCTGTGCTCCTCTCTGCAATTATGAGCGGGTAACATAATCCACAAGGCCCATGTTGTACTTTGCACCGTCAACAAAGCAATTCCGTGTATACTGGATGAGAGTTGGGTTGTCACCCCAGTTACTGTACTGATCCATGGTTCTACGGATATAATCCATATACTGATTCGATGCCGAGGCGAGATTACCGGCGCTGTCGCTGACATCGGTTACATAGTAATAATACCAGTTCAGTTCGACATCGCTACGATAATCTTTACCGCTTGTCCAATTGTTATGGACATAGGAGGATTCATATGCCTGATGATTTGCAAGATACACGGGGGCATAATGGAAAGGCTGTGACATATCCGTCATAAAATGCAGAGAGTAAGCCAAATTTGTATAGCCAAGATCGTCATTTGACGGGTCATCATCATGAAGATAATCTCTGGCAATGTTTGCATACTGTTCAGCCTGATCAGGGGCGCCAGTTATGAAATAATGATTCCAGGATAGATCTCCCCAATCATCAGGATCGGCTGCTGTTTCATTAAGGATGGTGCATGCTGCAGAACTCAGTCCCATTTTCTGTCCGGCTATTCTTGCCATATCGTTGTGAGGGGCAGGCCCACCTCCGATATACCCCGACCATTGGGGGCTA
>JAEYOU010000676.1 GCA_023411405.1 Pseudomonadota bacterium
GCCGAGGGGCGCGCGGAGACGGCCTCGAGGGCAGCGGCCGGCGCGGGCCCGTCCGCCGGCGCCCCCGCCTGCGCGGCGTCCTCGACCTCCAGCTCCACGAGCGGCGCGTGCACCTTGGCGATCGCGCCCTCCTGCGTGAAGAGCCGCACGACGCGCCCGGGCCGCGGCGACGGGATCGTCACCGTCGCCTTGTCGGTCATCACCTCGACGAGCGGCTGGTCCTCCTCGACGCGGTCGCCCGGCGCCACGAACCAGCGCTGGACCTCCGCCTCGACCACGCCCTCGCCGATGTCGGGCAGCGTGAGCTTGAAGAGCATCGTGGACTCCGGGTGAAGGGTCAGTACGCGAGCGCCTCGCGCACGGCACGCAGGATGCGGGGCGCGCGCGGGAGGTACTCGTTCTCGAGCGTGTACGGGAAGGGCGTGTCGAAGCCGGTCACGCGGGCCACCGGCGCCTCGAGGTGCAGGAAGCAGCGCTCCTGGAGGAGCGCCGAGAGCTCGGCGCCGAAGCCGCAGGTGCGCGGCGCCTCGTGCACCACCACCGCGCGCCCGGTCTTGGAGACCGAGGCGACGATCGTGTCGAGATCGAGCGGCTGGAGCGAGCGGAGGTCGATCACCTCGCAGTCGATCCCCTCCGCCGCCGCCTCGCGCGCCGCCTGGTCGGCCTCGTGCCACATCGCGCCCCAGGCGAGGATCGTGACCTGGGCGCCCGTGCGCGTGATCCGCGCCTTGCCCAGCGGCTCGAGGTACTCGCCCGCGGGCACCTCGCCCTTGGCCGCGCGGTAGACGCGCTTCGGCTCGAAGAACAGGACCGGGTCGGGATCGCGGAGGGCGGAGAGGAGGAGCCCCTTCGCGTCGTGCGGGTTCGACGGCACGACCACCTTGAGCCCGGGCGTGTGGATGAAGTGCGCCTCCGGCGACTGCGAGTGGTAGTGGCCGCCCTTGATGCCGCCGCCGTAGGGCGCGCGCACGACCATCGGACACGAGTACTGGCCGCCGGACCGGTAGCGGTACTTGGCCGCCTCGTTCACGAGCTGGTCCATCGCCGGGTAGATGTAGTCGGCGAACTGGATCTCGGGGACCGGGCGGAGCCCGTACAGCGCCATGCCGATCGCGGTCCCCACGATGCCGCCCTCGGCGAGCGGCGTGTCGATGACGCGGTCGGCGCCGAACTCCTCGAACAGGCCCTGCGTCGCCCGGAAGACGCCGCCGAACCGGCCCACGTCCTCGCCGAGCACGACCACGTCGCGGTTCCGCCGCATCTCGACCTTGAGCGCGTCGTTGACCGCCTGGAGCACGTTCAGTACGGGCATGGCGGACCTCAGGCGTCGGCGTGGCGCGGATCGGAGATCCGCGGATCGTCGGCCAGCGCGGACTCGAGCTCGTCGAGCTGCTCGCGCTGCTGCCGGAGCGGCGCGGCGTAGACCTCGTCGAACATGCTCGCGAGCGGCGGCTTCGCCGGGCGGGACTCGGCCTCGCGCAGGGCGGCGACGAGCTCGTCGCGGACGTCGTCGCGGAGCCGCGCGTCGGCCGCCTCGTCGAGCACCCCGCGCCGCAGGAGGTAGGCGCGGACGCGCTGGATGGGATCCTTCTTCTTCCACGGCTCGACCAGCGCCTCCGGCCGGTAGGCGCGCGGGTCGTCGGAGGTGGAGTGCCCCTCCATCCGGTAGGTGACGAGCTCGAGGAGCGTCGGCCCCTGCCCCGCCACGGCGGCGGCGCGCGCGCGGCGGGTCGCGGCGTGCACGGCGAGGACGTCGTTCCCGTCGACGCGCTCCGCGCGCACGCCGTACGCGTGCGCCTTCTGCGCGATGGTCTCCGTCGCCATCTGCTCCTCGAGCGGGGTCGAGATGGCCCAGCCGTTGTTGCGGCAGGCGAACACGACCGGCACGCGCCGGACGGCGGCGAACGACATGGCGGTGTGGAAGTCGTGCGAGCTCGTCGCGCCGTCGCCGAAGTAGACGAGCGAGACCATCTCCTCGCCCTTGAGGCGCGCCGCCCACGCCGCGCCGACCGCCTGCGGGAGCTGCGTGCCGATGGGCGAGCTCACCGACATGAAGTGCCCGGGGCGCCAGGCCTCGTGGCAGGGCATCTGGCGGCCCTTCACCACGTCGGCGGAGTTGCCGAACAGGTTGTGGAGGAAGGCCGTCAGCGGGAAGCCGCGCATGAGCGAGGCGACGTGCTCGCGGTAGCACGGAAAGACCCAGTCGCCGTCCGCCATGCCCGCGATCGTGCCGACGACGGTGGCCTCCTCGCCGAAGAGGCCGACGTAGAACCCGATGCGCCCCTGCCGCTGGAGCATCACCATGCGCTCGTCGAGCGCGCGGGAGAGGACCATCCAGCGGTAGAGCGGGCGCACCGCCTCGTCGGCGAGGACGACCGCCGCTGGATCCGCGCGGCCCTCCTCGTCGAGGACGCGCTGGATGGGGAACTCGCGGAGGAAGCGGGTGGCGCGGGGCTCGGCGGTGCGCTCGGCGCCGCCGGGGGTGGGCGCTTGACGGCCGTCAAGCACTGGTTCCGGGGCGGGACCTACCTCTTCCTCTCGCCTCATCGAGCCTCCTGGGAGGATCAGCGTCGGGCGGCGATCTCGCCGCGGAGGAACAGCTCGGCCGCGCGGTACGACGATCGGACGAGCGGCCCGCTCGCGACGTAGCGGAACCCGAGCGCGAGCCCGCGCTCGCTATACGCCGCGAACCGCTCGGGCGAGACCCACTCCTGCACCGGCAGGTGCCACGCGCTCGGCCGCAGATATTGACCCAGCGTGAGGATCTCGACGCCGTGCGCGCGCAGGTCGCGCATCGTCTCCTCGACCTCGGCCTCGGCCTCGCCGAGGCCGACCATGATCGAGGACTTCGTGACGATCTTCGGGAACTCGGCCTTCATCCGCGCGAGCACGCCCAGCGTCTGGTCGTAGCCGGCCCGCGCGTCGCGGACGACCGGCGTCAGCCGGCGGACGGTCTCGACGTTGTTCGCGAACACGTCGGGCCCGGCGCGGCCGACGGTGCGGACGGCCTCGGGGTCGCCCTGGAAGTCGGGCGTCAGCACCTCGACGAGGAGTCCCGGGATCTCCTTCAGCCGCCGGATGGCGTCGGCGAAGTGGCCCGCGCCGCCGTCCGGCAGGTCGTCCCGGTCGACGCTCGTCACCACGATGTAGTCCAGCCCGAGCTGGGCGACGGCCTCGGCCAGGTGGCGCGGCTCGTCCGGATCGAGCGCCGGCGGCCGCGCCGCCGTCTTCACGTGGCAGAAGCGGCACCCGCGCGTGCAGGTGTCGCCCATGAGCATCACCGTCGCGGTCCCGCCGCCCCAGCACTCGCCCACGTTCGGGCACTGCGCCTCGGCGCAGACGGTGTGGAGCCGGAGCCGCTGCAGGGTCTCGCGAACCGCCTGATACCGCGCGCCGCCCGGGAGGCTCACCCGCAGCCACTCGGGCTTCGGCGCGCGGATCGGCTTTCCGTTCGCGCGCATACGCTCCGCGACCTCGCGCGGGGTGGCGGGGTGCTCCGTGCCCACGACGGGCAGGCTGTGCTTCGAGGGCTCAGACATTTGCCAGCCCCGGCGATGTAGTGGGGCGCCCTGGTCAGGTCAAGGTGCCGAGGGCCCGAAGCACCCCACCGCCAGTGATCATGGCGGCGGATCGCCGCATGGTATAGTCCCCTGGGTCACGCCCGGTGTGGGCTCCCGTCGTCCAACGTCTCTCCGACCTCGTCCATGTCCGACACCCCCTCGCAGGAGACGACGCGCATCCTGATCGTGGACGACGACGCGTCGGTGCGCGAAGTCATCCAGGTCCTCCTCCGCGAGGAGGGCTACGACTGCACGGCCGTGGGCCGCGCGGAGGACGCGCTCGACGCGGCGCGTCTCACGGAGTACCCGCTCGTCATCTGCGACGTGCGGATGCCGGGCCGGGACGGCTTCTGGCTCCTGGAGCAGCTCCGGGAGGTGCAGCCGGACTCCGCGGTCATCATGCTGACCGCCTTCGGCGACACCGAGGCGGCGGTGCAGTGCCTCCGGAACGGCGCGGCCGACTACCTCCTCAAGCCGCCCCGGTTGACCGAGCTGGTGCGGGCGATCGAGCGGGCGCTCGGCCGGCGCCGGCTGGAGCTGGCGCGTCACCGGTACCGGCGCAGCCTCGAGAACCGCGTCCAGGAGAAGACCGCCGAGCTCTCGCTGGCGCTGGAGAACCTACAGGCGACGTACTCGCAGACGCTCTGGACGCTCGTCGCCGCGCTCGATGCGCGCGAGCACGAGACGGGCGATCACTCCCAGCGCGTGGTCCGGTACACGCTCGCCATCGCCCGCCGCCTGGGCCTCGCCGAGGCGCAGCTCCCCGACCTCGGCCGCGGCGCCCTCCTCCACGACATCGGCAAGATCGGCGTGCCGGACGCCATCCTGCTCAAGCGCGGACCGCTCGCGCCCGAGGAGTGGACGGTGATGCGCCGCCACCCGCAGATCGGCTTCCACATCCTCCAGAGCGTGCACTTCCTCGCCGGGACCGCCGACATGGTGCTCTCGCACCACGAGCGGTTCGACGGCAGCGGCTACCCGCACGGCCTCGCCGGCGAGAAGATCCCGCTGTCCGCGCGCATCTTCGCCCTGGCCGACACCTACGACGCGATGACGAGCGAGCGGCCGTACCGCGCCGGCGTCTCGCCCGACGCGGCGCGCGCCGAGATCGAGCGGTGCGCCGGGACCCAGTTCGACCCGAGGTGCGCGGCGGCGTTCCTGTCGCTCTCGGCGCAGGAGCTGGCGGAGCTGGCGCGCGCGCGGGAGCTGCCGGCGGCCTAGGAGCGTGTCGGAGTAAGTGCCGCGTTCCCGAGGAGTCACCAGTCCGCTCGCCCTGAGCGTAGGCCCTGCGGAGCAGGGCCGGAGTCGAAGGGCGAGCATTGGGGCCGCCTGCTCGCTGCGCTC
>JAEYOU010000667.1 GCA_023411405.1 Pseudomonadota bacterium
GCGGGGAGCTGCTCCCGCCGCCCGCGCTCGGCGGCCAGCCCGGGACCGAGCGGTTCTGGCGGCAGGTGCGCCGCGCGTTCGTCCTCCCCGAGGACTACATCCACCTGAACACGGGCACGACGGGGTCGCCGCCCGCGTTCGTCCTCGAGAACCTCGCGGTGTACGCCGCGCGCAAGGCGCTCGATCCGCGCGACTGGGAGAAGGAGCTCAACGCCGAGTTCCCCGAGCTCTTCCCGCTGGGGCCGTCGCTCTTCGGCACGTCGGCGGTCGCGGCGCGCCAGGCGCAGGTCGCCGCGGCCTACGGCGCGAACCCGGACGAGATCCTCCTCAGCTACAACACCACCGACGCGTGCAACCTCGTCTTCGCCGGTACGCCCTGGGCGCCGGGCGATCGGATCGTGACGACGTCGATGGAGCACCCGGCCCTGAACGGCCCCATCGCCTGGGCGCGCGATCACCACGGCGTCGAGGTGGTGGTCGTCGACATCCCCTCCACCTTCACGGCGCGCCACACGGTCGAGGAGGTCGTCTCCTGGTTCGACGCGGCCCTCGCCGCGCCGCTGCGCACCCCGGGGGCGAAGCAGTACGTCGCGTTCTCCGAGGTGTTCTACAAGAACGGCCTCCGGCTGCCGGTCGCCGAGATCTGCGCCGCCGCCCGCGCCCGCGGGGCGTACTCCATCGTGGACAGCGCGCACGGCTGGGGGCAGCTCCCGATCGACTGCCACGCGTACGGCGCGGACTACATCGCGGGCGCGGGCCACAAGTGGCTCTGCGGCGGCCCGGGCACGGGCATCTGCTACGTCCGCAACTCCGGGAGCGCCCTCCCGCCGTTCGCGATGGGGAACTTCTTCCTCTACGGCAACCCCGCGCAGGCGCCGAGCGCGAACTTCGGCAAGCGCACCTGGCCGCCCGGGACGTACCTGCAGCTCCGCGGCGAGGCGAACACGCCCGCGCTGTACGCGATGACCGACGCGCTCGCGTTCTTCCGCGCCGTCGGGCTCCGGGACGTCTACGACCGCGGGACGAGCCTGGCCTCGTACCTGCGCGGCCGGATCGCGGAGCGCTGGGGTCCTGGCGCGCTCTGGGTGGAGGATCATCCGGACGCGCGGTTCCGCACCGCGCTCGTCTCGTTCAACCCGTTCCGGGGGAAGGACGATCCGGCGCAGTTCGCGGCCCTCAACACGGCGATCAACGGCATCCTCGCCGCCCTCGCGGCCGAAACGCCCAAGATCTACGTCCGGAGCACCACCTGGCGCGACCGCTCGTCGGATCCCGCGGACAACCGCGTCGGCTTCCGGGTCGCCACGCACGGCGTGTACCTGGACTACGACGAGGTGGACTGGGCGGTCCGGCGGCTGGCGGCGCACGTGGACGCGACCGGGCTGCCCCAGCTCCGCTGACGGGAGCGAGCCGCGCCCACATCGACGCCCTCGCGCGGGGTGAAGGGGCGGTCTGGTACATTGAGCGCGACGCAGCGTGGGAGCGAGCCGCCATGCAAGCACACCGGATGTTCCCCCTCGTCGCCGCCGCGCTCCTCGCCGCGTCGGGCGCGCGCGCGGCGGAGGAGGGCGGAGATCTCGAGGCCATCCGCAAGCGCGGGGTGCTGCGACACCTCGGGATCCCCTACGCGAACTTCGTGACGGGGGGCGGAGACGGCCTCGACGTGGAGCTGATGCGGAGGTTTGCCGCGAAGCTCGGCGTCGCCTACCAGTTCGTCGAGACCGACTGGCCCGACGCCATCCCCGACCTGACCGGCCGCCGGGTGTCGCCGCGCCAGCCGGATCCGAAGGCGGCGCGCGCCGTCCCGATCCGAGGCGACGTGGTGGCGACCGGCATGACCGTGCTGCCCTGGCGAACGCGCTCGGTCGCGTTCTCCTCGCCCGTGTTCCCGACGCAGGTCTGGGTGGTGGCGCGCGCCGCCTCGCCCATCGCGCCGATCAAACCGGCGGGCCGGCTCGCGGACGACATCGCCGCGGTGAAGGCGCTCCTCCGCAAGAAGGTGGTGCTCGGCGTCGCCGAGACCTGCCTCGACCCGTCGCTCTACGATCTGGAGCGGACGGGCGCCCGCCTCGAGCTGCGCAAGCTCCGGCTCGACGAGGTCGCGCCGGCGCTCATCCAGGGAGACGGGGATCTCGCGCTCCTCGACGTGGCGGACGCGATGGTGGCCCTCCAGCGCTTCCCGGGGAAGGTCAAGGTCATCGGGCCGGTGAGCGAGACGCAGCAGATGTCGGTCGCCTTCCGGCCCGGCGCGCGCGCGCTGCGCGAGGCCTTCGAGCAGTTCCTCGCCGAGGCGCGGCGGGACGGGAGCTACGACGCGCTCGTGCAGGCATACTACCCGGAGGCGCCGGTGTACTTCCGGGAGTTCTTCGCGAAGCGGTGAACTCCCTCGCAGGAGCTGCGGGGACCATGGAGCGGCGAAGCAAGACGGAGCGGTGGTCGCTGGACGCCAGGCGGGCCCGGCGCCTGGGCCTCGCCGCCGTGGGCGCCGCCGCGCTCCTGGCGCTCCTCGCGGCGTTCCTCGTGGTCCACTACCGCTCGGCCGCGACGCTCCGGCGGAACCTGCTCGCCCAGCGGGCGCAGGAGGCGAGGCTGCACGCCGCGGCGGTGGGCCGGCTCCTGGACGCGGCGCAGGAGGCGGTGCGGTTCGCGGCCGGGTCGAGCGAGGTGGACGCGTTCTTCAAGAACCGCGATCTCGGCATGAGCATGGAGTACGGGCTCCGCCTCAGCCTCGTCCCGCTCGCGCAGCGGCTGCGCGCGGCCGTGAACGGACCCTCGGGGCGCGTGGTCCTGGCGCGGCTCGTCCTCGTCGACGCGGACGGCACGACGCTCGCGGTGTCCGGCCCCGGCCGCTGCGCCGTCGGCGCGCGCCCGGAGGAAGGCTTCCAGCTCAGCCCCGACGGCCGGGATCTCGCGATGGTCCAGCCGTTCCCGTTCAAGGGGCGGGCGGCGGCGCACCTCGTCGGGTGCGTCGCGCCCGAGGCGGTGCGCGCGGTGGTCCCGCAGGCCGGCCGCTCCTGGGTCCGCCTGCTCGACGCGCACGGCCGGCCGTACCGTACGTCCGAGCGCGGGCCGTCCCCGCTCGACTGGTTCGCGGCGCTCGAGGCGGTGCCACCGGACGGGCGCGAGATCCAGGTCGAGGACGCCGGCACGTCGTTCCTCGCAGCCCGCGTCCCGGTGCCCGGCCACCCGTTCACGATCCTCCAGGTGGACCGGACCGAGCACCTCGTCGGGAGCCTCTCGCCGCTCCAGAGCGTGCTCGGCCTCAGCGCCGCCGCCCTGGCGGTGCTCCTCGGCGCCGCGCTCGCGTTCGTCTTCAGCGGCCGGTCGCTCCTCCTCGCGACCCGCCTCGAGGAGTCGCTGCGCAGCCGGCGCGAGCTCGAGGAGCAGCACCGGGCGCTGCAGCGCGAGGTCGAGGCCCGGCAGCGGCTCGAGGAGCGGCTCCGCCACGCGCAGAAGCTCGAGGCGGTCGGCACGCTCGCGGGCGGCGTCGCCCACGACTTCAACAACCTCCTCTCGGTCATCAACGGCTATGCCGCGATGGCGATCCGCGAGCTCCCCGAGGGCCACGCAGCCCGCGAGGATCTCCGGGAGATCCTCGCGGCCGGCGGCCGCGCGGCCACCTTGACGCGGCAGCTCCTCGCCTTCGGTCGCCGCCAGGTGCTGCGGCCGGAGGTGCTGGACCTCGACGAGGTGGTGGGCGGGATCGAGAAGATGCTGCGCCGGCTCATCCCCGAGAACATCGAGCTCGTGACGGCGCGGCCCCCGGGCCTGCGGCGGGTGCGGCTCGATCCCGGCCAGCTCGAGCAGGCGCTCGTGAACCTCGTGGTGAACGCCCGGGACGCGATGCCCGGCGGCGGACGGATCGAGATCGCGGCGGCGGACGTGGTCCTGGCCGACGGCGACCCGCGGCTCGGCCCCGACGCCGCCGCCGGCCCGTACGTGCGACTCACGGTGAAGGACGGCGGCGAGGGGATGGACGCGGAGACGCGGGCCCGTTGCTTCGAGCCGTTCTTCACGACCAAGGCGCCCGGGCAGGGCACCGGGCTCGGCCTCTCCACGGTCTACGGCATCGTGAGCCAGAGCCGCGGCTTCGTCCGCGTGGAGAGCGAGCCCGGCGCGGGCGCCACGTTCGAGCTCTGGTTCCCGGCCGTGGACGACGCGCCCGCGGCCCGGGCGGAGCCCGCGGCGCCCGCGCTGGAAGGCCCCGCGCGCCCGGGCGAGACGGTGCTGGTGGTCGAGGACGAGCTCCAGCTGCGCGAGCTCCTCTGCGCGCGGCTCGCGGCGCAGGGGTACGCGGTCCTCTCGGCGGGGGACGGCGCCGAGGCGCTGGAGGTCGCGGCGCGGCACGCGGGGCGGATCGACGTCCTGCTCTCGGACGTGGTCATGCCCCGCGTCTCCGGGCCGGAGCTCGCCCGCAGCTTCAAGGCGCGGTTCCCGGGCGCGGCGGTGGTCTTCATGACCGGCTACGCGGAGGAGGTGGTGGCGCACCGCGGCGCCCTCGACGAGGGGGCGGTCGTCGTCGAGAAGCCCGGCGGGCTGGACTCCGTGGCCGCGGTCCTCCGGACCGTGCTCGACGGACGCCCGGGCGAGACTCCCCGTTGAGCGCTATCCTCCGGCGCATGTCCGACCTCGCCATCCGGTGTCGCGGGCTCGTGAAGCGCTACCCGCCCGACGTGCTCGCGGTGGACGGCCTCGATCTCGAGGTCGCCCGCGGCGAGTGCTTCGGCCTGCTCGGGCCCAACGGCGCCGGCAAGACCACCACGATCGAGATCCTCGAGGGGCTGCTCCCCCCGACGGCCGGCACGATCGAGGTCCTGGGGAGGCGGTGGACCGAGGAGCCGCGCGCGCTCCGCGCCCGGCTCGGCATCACCCTGCAGGAGACCCGCCTCCCGGAGCGGCTCACGGTCGAGGAGATCCTGCGCCTCTTCCGCTCGTTCTATCCCCGCGCCCGCGCGGTCGCGGAGGTGCTCGCGCTCGTCGGTCTGGAGGAGAAGCGGACGGCGCGGTACGAGCGCCTCTCGGGCGGCCAGAAGCAGCGGCTCGCCGTCGGCTGCGCCCTCGTCTCGGAGCCGGAGCTCCTCTTCCTCGACGAGCCCACGACCGGCCTCGACCCGCAGTCGCGGCGGCACCTCTGGGACGTGGTGGCCGAGACGCGGCGGCGCGGCCACACCGTCCTCCTCACCACGCACTACATGGACGAGGCCGAGCGCCTCTGCGACCGGGTGGCGATCGTGGATCGCGGCAAGGTGATCGCGCTCGGCACGCCGCGCGCGCTCGTGGCGCGCGTCGCGGGGACCGAGGTGGTCGAGTTCGAGACCGCGGCCGACGCGGTGGACGAGGCGGCGCTGCGCGCGCTGCCCGGGGTCGCGG
>JAEYOU010000001.1 GCA_023411405.1 Pseudomonadota bacterium
GCCGTCGTCCGGCTGCGCGCCGCCGCCGTTCACCCGCAGGCAGGGCTCGTCACCCCCGCGCGCGCGCGCCGCTGGCGCCGGGCCGGGCTCGCCGTGAACGTCTGGACCGTGGACGCGCCGGCCGAGGTGAGGCGGCTGGCCACGCTCGGCGTCTCGGCGATCATCACCAACGCTCCGGGCGAGGTCGCCCGGCTCCTGCAGGGCGCCGCGTGAGACGAGCCCGCGGCCGCGCCCACGCCCGGCGTTTGTTCGCAGCCCCATCCAGGCATCCCAGCGAAATCCTCCGCAGGCTCATGATCCCGCCGTGTCCGATCTCCTCGCCGCCCGTTCGCTGTTCGGCCTCTCCCTCGCGTTCCACATCGTCTTCGCCGCCGTCGGCGTGGCGATGCCGCTCTTCATGGTGCTCGCCGAGGGGCGCGCGCTGCGGACCGGCTCCGAGGTGCACCGGGAACTGGCGCGGCGCTGGGCCAAGGGGACCGCGATCCTCTTCGCCGTGGGCGCGGTGTCGGGGACCGTGATCTCGTTCGAGCTCGGGCTCCTCTGGCCGCGGTTCATGGCGTTCGCCGGGCCGATCATCGGCATGCCCTTCTCGCTGGAGGGGTTCGCGTTCTTCGCCGAGGCCATCTTCCTCGGCATCTACCTGTACGGCTGGGGGCGCGTGTCGCCGCGGCTCCACCTCGCCGCGGGGTGGGTGGTCGCGGTGAGCGGGGCGGCGTCGGCGTTCTTCGTGACGCTCGCGAACGCGTGGATGAACGTGCCCGCCGGGTTCACGCTCGACGCCGCCGGCGCGGCCCAGGACCTCCGCCCGTTCGTCGCCATGTTCCCGCCCGGCTGGTGGCAGCAGGTGCTGCACGTGCTCCTCTCCTGCTACGTCGCGACCGCGTTCGCGGTGGCGGGCATCCACGCTTGGTACCTGCTGCGCGCGGGGGGGCTGGGGGGGACCTCCGGGCCCCCCCAGCCAGATCACGCTCACCTCGAGTTCCACCGGGCCGCGCTGCGGATCGTGATGGGCGTCGGCGCCGTCGCCGCGCTCCTCCAGCCGCTCTCCGGGGACCTCTCCGCCCGCAAGATCGCCGTCACGCAGCCCATGAAGCTCGCCGCGCTCGAGGGGCAGTTCGAGACCGAGCGCGGCGCGCCGCTCCGGATCGGCGGCCTGCCCGACATGGAGGCGCGCGAGACCCGCTGGGCGCTCGAGATCCCGAACGGCCTGTCGATCCTCGCGTTCCACGATCCCGACGCGGAGGTGAAGGGGCTCGCGGCGTTCCCGCGGGAGGACTGGCCCAACGCGACGCTCACGCACCTCGCGTTCCAGGTCATGGTCGGCCTCGGGAGCCTCCTCGCGCTGGCCGCGCTCGCCTGGGCGTACGTGCGCGCCCGCCGGAGGGAGCCCGGCCGCCGTCTCCTCTGGGCGCTCGTCGCGCTCGGCCCCGCCGGCTTCCTCGCGCTGGAGGCCGGGTGGCTCGTGACGGAGTGGGGGCGGCAGCCCTTCGCGATCCAGGGCGTCATGCGCGTCGCCGACGCGGTGACGCCCGTGAAGAACCTCACCGCGCCGTTCGTCGCGTTCGGCGTCCTCTACGTGTTCCTCGCCGTCATGGTGGTGGTCCTGCTGCGCCGGCAGATCGCGCACGGGCCGCACGACCACCCCGCGCCGGCGCCCGGTCCGGAGGTGTCGCCGTGACGCCCGAGGTGCTGCTCGGCGGGGTGATGCTCGCCGCCCTCGTCCTCTACGCGCTGCTCGGCGGCGCCGACTACGGCGGCGGCATCTGGGACCTCCTCGCCACCGGGCCGCGGCGGCGCGCGCAGCGGACCCTCATCGAGCACGCGCTCGGCCCGGTGTGGGAGGCGAACCACGTCTGGCTCATCCTCGTCGTCGTGCTCCTGTTCACCGGGTTCCCCACCGCCTTCGCCTCGATCTCCACCGCGCTCTTCCTGCCGCTCACGCTCCTCCTCGTCGGCATCGTGCTGCGCGGGGCGGCCTTCACCTTCCGGACCTACGATCACCCGGACGACGAGGTGCAGGAGCGGTGGGGGCTCGCCTTCTCCGTCTCGTCCGTCGTCACCCCGGTGATCCTCGGGATCGTGCTCGGCGCGGTCGCCTCGGGGCGGGCTGGGTCGGGCGCGATCCAGCGGGCGGACTCGCTCGCCTGGCTCTCGCCGTTCACCGTCGCGGTCGGCCTCTTCGCCGCCGCGCTGTTCGCGTTCCTCGCCGCCTGCTACCTCGCGGTCGAGGCCGAGGGCGAGCTGCGCCGGGACTTCCGGCTCCGGGCGATCGGCGCCGGCGTGGCGGTGTTCGGCTGCGCGCTCGCGGTCCTGATCCTCTCGCGCGCCGAGGCGCCCGCCGTCTTCGCCGGCCTCACGCGGCGCGCCTTCACGATCCCGCTCCACCTCGCGACCGCGGTCGCAGCCGTCACCGCCTTCGTCGCGCTGGTGCTCGACCGGGTCCGCCTCGCCCGCGCGGCCGCGGCGGCGCAGGTCGCGCTCATCGTCCTCGGGTGGGGCGCCTCGCAGTACCCCTACGTCATCGCGCC
>JAEYOU010000004.1 GCA_023411405.1 Pseudomonadota bacterium
GCGCCGAGCCGCTCGTCGGAGAGGAGCCGCGCGAGGTCCGCGGCCGGCAGGAGCGGCGCGAGGGAGAGGACGACGTCGGGCGCGGGCCGCTCGAGGAGCGGCATCGGGGTGTACCCGGCGCGCGCGAGGGCGTCGTCGAGCCGCGCCCGCTCGGCGGGCGTCAGGCCGGCGTCCTCGACGTAGATCCGATCCTGGAACCGGCTCCGCTCCTGGTACCGATCGAAGAGCGCCGCGCGGACCGGATCCGGGTGGGTGAGGGAGCGGACCGGATCCTGCTCGAGCCGCGTGTCGCGCAGGGCGAACGCCAGCGCGCCGACGCCGGCCAGGACGACCAGCGTCCCGCGCGCCCTCCGCAGGACGGACCATGCCCGTGACGTCTCGGTGGTCATGGGGCGGAGGGCGGGGCGGGCGCGCGCTCGCGCTGCACGCGCTCGAACCGGAGGCGCGTCTTCTCGTCGGCGGTCTCGAGCTCGACCGAGACGATCTCCAGGTCCGCCCCGAACCGGAGGCGCACCGCCCGGAACAGGCCCAGGTCCGAGCCGGGCCGGGGCGTCGCGGTGACCTCCCCGGGACCGTACCGGAGGACGAAGTCGCGCTCGATCCCGTCGAGATCCACGGCCAGGAGCGCCCGGACGAACCGCAGGATCGCCGCGAGCTTCGGGTCGCCGGCGGCCGGCCCCAGGTCGCGGCGCGCGCCGTCCTGCCCCACGAGCCACAGCGCGTCGCCCTGGATGACGGCGAGCGCGCGGATCGGCGCGAGCGTCTCCCACTCCACGCGCTCCGGCGTGTAGCGGAGCGCGACGCGGCTCTCGAACGGGCGCGCCCAGTACTTGCCCTCCTTCACCTGGACGACGTCGGCGGTGAGCCGCCGGACGCCGCCGTGGCGCGCGCGCAGGTCCTCGGGGGTGACGGCCGGCGCGCCGGGCGCGGCCAGCGCGAGCGCGACGAGGACGGCGATCACGACGCCACCTCCTCCACCTCCACGTCGGCCGCCGAGCCCGCCCCGGGGGCGCGGAGCCGCTCGAGGATGGGCCCCGGCGTCTCGAAGCAGAGCTCGCCGTCGGCGTCGGTCGAGACGAGCACCGTCCATCCCTGCGCGGCGAGCTTGCCGAGCGTGACGTTCTCGACCCGGTAGGCGATCCGGATCCGGTTCAGCACCTCCACGGGCCAGGCGTGGACGCGGACCTGGTCGCCGTACCGCAGCGGCGCGAGGTGCCGCAGGAAGTACTCCGAGATGTAGAACCGGAAGCCGAGCGCGCGCATGTCGGGCGCGTCGATCCGGCGCGCGCGGAAGAAGGCGGTGCGGGCGAGCTCGAGGTACTTCGCGTAGTGGCCGTGCCACGCCACCGCGAGCACGTCCACGTCGTGGAAGGGGATCTGCAGCTCGACGGAGACCGCGTCGTCGGGCGGGACGGGATAGCGCGTCGCCATGGTCACGGCTCCTCCGGCGCGCCGAGGGAGAGGGCCCCCGAGGCGAGCGCGGCCACCACCGCCTCGATGTCCACGTCCTGGCGGCGGTCGCCCGTGTTCGCGGGCGCCACCCGTCGCACCGCCGAGAGCAGCGCGCCGTTCCCGGAGCCGGCCCGCGGTCCGCCGCGGAGCTCCAGCGCCTGGCAGGCGGCGAGGAGCACGATGGCCAGGACCCGCTCCGTGAGCTCGCAGATCCGCACCGCGTCGCGGGCGGCGATGGTGCCCATCGAGACCTTGTCCTGGTTGTGGCACTCGGTGGAGCGGCTGAAGGCGCTCGCGGGCATCGTCAGCTTCAGCGCCTCGGCCGTGAGGGCCGAGGCGGAGATCTGCATCGCCTTGAACCCGTGGTGAACCGCGCGCTCGCCCCCGGCGACGGCCACGAGGTTGGCCGGGAGCCCGTGGTTCGTCTCGGGGCTGCAGGCGAGCGCGAGCTGGCGATCGAGGAGGTCCGCGGTGCTGGCGACGGCGAGCTTGAGGCCGTCCATCGCGTGCGCCACGTGGCCGCCGTAGAAGTTGCCGCCGTGCAGGACGTCGCCGGTCTCCGGATCGACGAGCGGGTTGTCGTTGGCCCCGTTCACCTCGATCTCGAGCGTGCGCCGGATCGGCGGCAGCGCGTCGAGCAGCACGCCGACGACGTGCGGCGCGCAGCGGATGGAGTAGCGATCCTGGACCCGCACGCCGCCCGCGGGCACCGCCCCGAGCTGCGCGCGGATCCACCGCGCGCAGAGCGCCTGGCCGGGGTGGGGCTTCGCCGCGAAGAGCCGGGCGTCGAAGTGGGCGGCGACGCCGCTCAGCGCCTCGGAGAGGAGGCCGGTGACCGCGGCCGCCCCCCGCGCCAGCCGCCGCGCCCGATCGAACGCCAGGCAGGCGAGGGCCGTCATGGCGCTGGTCCCGTTCATGAGGGCCAGGCTCTCCTTGGGCGCGAGCGCGAGCGGCTCGATGCCCGCCGAGGCCAGGGCCGCCGCCGCCGGGACCGTGGCGCCGTCCACCCGCGCCTCCCGCTCGCCCATGACGAGCGCGGCCAGGTACGAGAGCGGCGTGAGGTCGCCGCTCGCGCCGACCGAGCCCTCCTCCGGGATGACGGGCAGCACCCGCCGCGCGAGCAGCGCGCACAGCCGCTCGAGCAGGATCTCGCGCACGCCGGAGTGGCCGCGGACGAGCGTCGCGAGCCGGACGGCCACCACCGCCGCCGCCGCCTCGTCGTCGAGCGCCCGCCCCGTGCCGCACCCGTGGAACCGGACCAGGTTCCGCGCCAGCGCGGCGGCCTGGGCGGGGGTCACGGACGTCTGGCAGGACTCCCCGAACCCGGTGGTCACCCCGTAGATCGTCTCCCCGGCGGCGAGCCGGCGCTCGAGCGCCGCGGCGGTGCGGGCGATCCGCCCGCGCACGGCGGGATCGGGATCGAGCACGGGGACCGCGGCCCCGCGCGCGAGATCGAGGACGTCCTCGATCGTGAGGAGCTTCCCTCCGACGGGCAGGGCGCGAGGACGGTGCGTGGTCATGCTGCGCTCCAGAAGTCGTAGAAGTTGAACCAGTTCTCGGGGTACGCGCGGCAGTAGTGCTCGAGGCGCCGCGCGTAGCGCGCCACCAGCTCGCGGAGGGCCGCGTCCCGGGCCGGGCCGCGGGGGAGCGCCAGTTCCTCCGCGAACGGCTCGCAGTGGAGCTCGTAGCGGTTCGGGGGCGCGTAGAGCCCGAACCCGAGGTACACCGGGCACCGGAGCGCCGCCGCCAGCAGGTACGGGCCGGTGGGGAACGCCGCGTCCGCGCCCAGGAACGGCACGCGGGCCGCCTTGCCGTCGAACCCGACCCGGTCGCCCATGGTGCCGACGAGCTCGCCCCGGCGGACGCAGTCCTCGATCTCGAAGACGAAGCTCGGGTCCCCGGGCCGGATCTCCACGAGGCGCGCGTCCACGGTGGGGTCGATGTCGCGGAGCACCGCGTTGAGCCGCGCCGCGTTCCGGAAGTACCCGACCACGTTCACCGGCAGCCGCCGCTCGCGCGAGAGCGTCCGGAGGACCTCGAAGCTGCCCACGTGCGCGAGGACGATCACGGCGCCGCGGCCCGCGTCGCAGTGCCGGCGGAGGTGCTCCTCCCCGTGCCGCTCGAACTGGAACCGGCCGAGCTCGCCGCGCACGAGGAAGAGCCGGTCGGCCGCCACCTGCGCGAAGGTGAACACGTGCCGGATCACGTCCGCGAGGCTCCCCCTGCGCCCGACCCGGCGCAGGTACGCGCGCGAGGCCCTCCGCACGCCGGGGTGGAGCAGCGCGTACCAGGCGGCCACGAACCGCATGAGCACCCCGACCGCGCGCCGGCCCAGGAGGCTCGCCACCGCGACCACGACACGGATCCCGAGCAGGCTCCCCTTCTCGGCGACGTCGTGCCAGCGCGCGGACATCAGGCGCTCCTCGCCCGCAGGCGCCGGCCGGTGACGAGCCGGAGGAGGGCCCCGGTGCAGAGCCGCGTGTGCGCCCAGGAGATCCGGACGTTGTCCCGCCACATGCGGAAGTGAGAGACGCCGCCCTCCTCGCGCGAGAGGTAGCGCACCCGCGTCGGCAGGTTCACCACCGGGCACCCCGTCCAGACGATGCGGACCGCGATCTCCACGTCGAAGTCCATCCGGTCGCCGCTGTGCCCGGCCCGGAGCGCGGCGTCGATGGGGTACAGGCGGTACCCGCAGAGCGGGTCCTGGATCACGCGGCCGCCGGTCTCGAGGTCGGTCCAGAACCGGCTGACCTTCCGGCCCTTCAGGCGGGCCACCGGCGCCGTGGCGTCGAACGTCGGCTGGCCCAGGACCAGCGCGTCGGGGTTCGCGCGGTGCACCTCGAGGAACCGGGGGATGTCCGAGAGATCGTGCTGGCCGTCGGCGTCCACCTGGAGCGCGTGCGTGAAGCCGAGGTCGCGCGCGACGCGGAAGCCGTCCTTCACCGCCGCGCCCTTGCCGCCGTTCCGCGCCCGCCGGTGCACGTGCGCGAGCCCGTCGCGGGCGAGCCCCGCCACCGCCTCGCGCCCCTCCGCGCCGCTGCCGTCGTCCACCACCACCACGTCGGGCAGGTGGACGCGCACCTGCTCCACGACGGCGCGGATGGTCCGGGGGTTCTCGTACGTCGGGATGAGCGCGCAGACCCGGGTGCTCACGCGCCCCCTCCGCCGAACACGAACGTGCCGGAGGCGCAGCGCCCCTCCGGACCGTCGATGGTGAAGGTCACCGCGCCGCCGGCCGGATCGCGCTCGAGCAGGAGCACGATCTCGTGATCCGGCCGGATGAGCTTCGTGAACTTGAGCCGCTTGATCGCGCGGAGCGCGCCGGCGTCGGGCCAGATGCGCTCGATCTGCCGGAGCACGAGCCCGTCGAGCTGCACGACGCCCGGCAGCACCGGGAACCCGGGGAAGTGCCCCTCCAGCCAGCGGAGCGCGGGATCCACCCGGAACGTGAGCCGGCGGGAGGCGCGCCCCGGCGGCGCCTCCACCGGCTCGTCGGACTCCGGCTCGAGCGTCGCCGGGCGTGCGCCCGGCCCCGCGTCGAACAGCGCCAGCAGCTTCTCGCGCACGAGCTTCCCCGTCCCTTCTCGCGGGAGGGCGTCCAGGATGCGGATCCGCCGCGGAAGCGCGACCGGATCGAGCCACCCCGCGAGCCTCTCGCGGATCGTCGCCGGCGTCTGGCCCGTGGCCGCGACGGCGATCCAGATCTCCTGCCCCCGCAGCCCGGGCGCGGGCCGGGCGAGCGCCGCGGCGTCGCGGACTCCCGGCGCGGCCAGGAGCCGCTCCTCCACCTCGCGCAGCGACACCCGCTTGCCCGCCACCTTCACGACCCCGTCCACGCGGCCGAGCAGCGCGAACCGGCCGCCGTCCTGCGGCTCGATGCGGTCGGGGATCGTGAACGGGCGCGGCGCGGCCGGATCGAGCCGGGGGGAGCGGAGCTGGAGGACCCCGTCCGCGCCGGCCGCGACCTCGGCGTCGGGGAAGGGCGTCCAGCACGCGTCCTCGTGCGGATCGCGCCAGGCGATCCCGCCGGCCTCGGTGCAGCCGTAGACCTCCACCACCCGCCACCCGTGCCGCGCCCGGAGCGTCCGCGCCACGGCGCCCGGCAGCGGGGCGCCCGACGAGAACGCGCCGGCGACGGGCGGGAGCCGGTCCACCTCGGCCACCGCCGCGAGGTGGGCGGGGACCGAGACGAGGTGCGTCGCGCCGCTCCGCGCGAGCTCGGCGGCCACCTCCTCGCCGTGCAGCGGCCCCTCGCGCACGATCACCCCGCGCGCGCGGAGCGGCAGGAGCACGCCCCAGAGCAGGCCGTAGATGTGGTGCGGGGGGACCGTCGAGAGGACCCGGGCGCCGCGGCCGACCCCGAACAGCTCGCCCAGGAGCCGCGCCTCGCCCACGAGCTGCGTCCCGCTCTTGGGCCAGGTGCGCTGGGCGCCCGTCGACCCGGAGGTGGTGATGTCCACGCGCAGGCGATCCAGCGGCGGGAGCGCGAACGCGTGCGCCGGCGCGGGGCCGCGGAGCAGGTCGGGGATGAGCAGCCCGTCGCTCGCTCCGGCGCGATCGTGCAGGAACGCGCGCACGTCGGGCGCGGCCACCGCGGCCCGGATCGCGTCCGGCTGCGGGTTGGGCGGGAGGCGCACCACGTGGCCCGCGGCCCACGCGCCGAGGAGCGCCGCCGCGAAGTGGTAGCGATCCCAGCTCACGAGCACCACGGCGCCCGCCGGCTGCAGCGCGAGGTGGGCCGCGAGCCGCCCCGCGGCGTCCCGGAGCTCGGCGGCCGTGGGCGGCCCCCCCCCCCCCCCCCCCC
>JAEYOU010000006.1 GCA_023411405.1 Pseudomonadota bacterium
GCCGAGGGCTGCGCCGGACCATCCACGGTGCGTGCGACCGGAACCACGCCGCCGGGCATCGGGCCGGATCCGAACGGCGAGGTCGCGGTGGCCTGGGCGGCGGCGCCCTCCTCCACCTCCGCGATGACGTCGCCCACGTTGACCGTGTCGCCGGTCGCCCGGAGCACCTTGCGGAGGATCCCGGCGGCGGGCGCGGGGACCGCGACCGTGGCCTTCTCGCTCTCGACCTCGACGAGCGGCTCGTCCACCTGGACGGGCTCGCCCTCCTTCTTGAGCCAGGCGCCGATGGTGGCCTGCGTGACGGACTCTCCGAGCGACGGGACCTTGAGCTGGACGGGCATGGAAGCGACTCCTGGGGTCAGTGGGCTGGATCGAGCGGGGGCTGCCGCGCGGGACCCCCACCCCGGTCACCGGCACGATCAGTCATGACTGCTCACTCCTACGGCGGCGCGCGGCTCGGCGCGCTCCAGGCGCGGGACCGGCTCGCCGAGCGCCTCGCGGACCAGCTGGGCTGGATAGAGCGGGGGCTGCGCCCCCTCCCCAGCGGCATTGCCGCTGGGGGCCCACCCCTGCTGCGCTGGGGCCCGCCGCGCTGCGCCCGCGGCGACGAAGACCATCGGAGAAGGCGGGCTTGCGCGGCGCCCAGCGAGGAGGGGCTCCGCCCCTCCCCCGCGCTGCCGCGCGGGGCCCCCACCCTGCAGTCGGTCCATGTCCGTCATGGCTTCGCTCCCACCGCGGCGCGCGGCTCGGCGCGCTCCAGGCGCGGGACCGGCTCGCCGAGCGCCTCGCGGACCAGCTGCTCCTGCTCGAGCTTGTGGCGGCTGGCGGAGCCGACCGCGGGGCTCGCGGACGCGGGGCGCGCGACCAGCTCGAGCGGGCGCGGCAGGCGCGGCGAGAGGTGGCCGGCGACGTAGTCCCACGCGCCCATGTTGGCCGGCTCCTCCTGCGCCCACACGAGCTCGAGGCCGGGCCGGTAGGGGGCGAGCGCGGCGCGGACCTCGTCCGCGTGGAGCGGATAGAGCTCCTCCACGCGCACGATCGCGACGTGCCCAGCCTTGGCCGCTTCGCGCGCCGCGGCGAGATCGTAGTAGAGCTTGCCCGAGCAGAGGACGGCGCGCGTGACCTTCGCGGGGTCGGCCTGCCCGTCCGGGACGACGGGCCGGAAGGCGCCCTCGGCGAGCTCGCGGAGCGGCGAGACGGCGGCGGGGTGCCGGAGGAGGCTCTTCGGCGCCATCACCACGAGCGGCTTGCGATGGCGCGAGAGGACCTGCCGGCGGAGGGCGTGGAAGAGCTGCGCGGGCGTCGTGAGGTTCACGACCCGCCAGTTGTCGTCGACCGAGAGCTCGAGGAACCGCTCGAGGCGCGCCGAGGAGTGCTCCGGGCCCTGCCCCTCCATCCCGTGCGGCAGGAGCAGCACGAGCCCCGAGAGCCGCCGCCACTTCGCCTCGGCGGACGAGAGGAACTGGTCGATGAGCACCTGCGCGCCGTTCACGAAGTCCCCGAACTGCGCCTCCCAGATCGTCAGCCCCTCGGGCATGTCCAGGCTGTAGCCGTACTCGAACCCGAGCGCGGCCGCCTCGGAGAGGAGGCCGTCGCGGATCTCCACCGGGCCCTGCCCCTCGCGCAGGTGCGCGAGCGGCGTGTACGGGACGCCGGTCTCGTGATCGTAGAGGACCGCGTGGCGGTGGCTGAACGTCCCGCGGCGGCTGTCCTGACCGACGAGGCGGACGCGCGTGCCCTCGAGCGCGAGGGTCGCCAGGGCGAGGGCCTCGGCCGCGCCCCAGTCGAGCGGCCGCTCCCCGCGCCCCATCTCCGCACGCGCCTCGAGCACCTTCACGAGCTTGGGGTGGACGTGGAACCCCTGGGGCACCTGCGAGAGCGCCAGGGCCGCGCTCTTCAGCCGGTCCTCGGGGACGGCCGTGACGGCTTCACCGCCGGTGATCGGGCCGCCGAGGTACCCCTTCCAGACGCCCTCGAGGCTCGACGGCTGCGGGCGGGCGGCGATCCGGGCCGAGGCGTGGAACGCCTCCTCGAGCTTCGCGCGGTACGCGCCGGCCATGGCCTCGACCTCGGCCGGGGTGGCGACGCCCTCGCGCACGAGCGCCTCCGCGTACGTCTGGCGGAGCGTCGGCTTGCGCTGGATGGCCCGGTACATGACGGGCTGCGTGAAGGAGGGCTCGTCGCCCTCGTTGTGCCCGTGCCGGCGGTAGACCCAGAGGTCGATCACGGCGTCGCGGTGGAACCGCTGTCGGAAGTCGGTGGCGAGCAGCACCGCCTGCGCCACCGCCTCCATGTCCTCGCCGTTCACGTGGAAGATGGGGACCTGGAGCATCCGGGCCGGGCCGGTGCAGTAGGTCGTCGAGCGGGCGTCGCGGGGGGCGGTGGTGAAGCCGACCTGGTTGTTGACGATGACGTGGATCGTCCCGCCCACGTGGTTGGCCTCGAGCTGCGACATGTTGAGCGCCTCGGCCACGATCCCCTGGCCGGCGAACGCGGCGTCGCCGTGGACGAGCACCGGCATCGAGCGCAGCCGGTCGTAGTCGCGGTAGCGGTCCTGCGTGGCCCGGATGCGCCCCTGGACGACGGTGTTGATCCACTCGAGGTGGCTCGGGTTGAACGAGAGCGAGACGTGGAACTTGATGCCGTCGGGGGTGATCCGGTCGGTCGAGTGGCCGAGGTGGTACTTCACGTCGCCGCCGCCCGCGCCGGCGATCCCCGTGTCGCGGAACTCGGCGAAGATGTCCTGGAGCGGCTTGCCGACGATGTTCGCGAGCACGTTGAGCCGCCCGCGGTGCGCCATGCCGATGACCACGTTCCGCACGCCGTAGCCCATGGCCAGGTCGAGCAGGAACTCGAGCAGCGCGACGAACCCCTCGCCGCCCTCGGCGCTGAACCGCTTCGCCCCGAGGAACCGCGTGCCGAGGAACTGCTCGAGGAGCTCCGCCTCGACGATCTTCCCGAGGAGCTTCTTCTTCACCTCCGGCGCGAGCGTCAGGCGGTTCCGCGTACGCTCCATCCGCTGCTGGAGCCACGTCCGCAGGTCGCGGTCGTTGATGTGCTGGAGCTCGACGCCGAGCGTCCGGCAGTAGGTCTCCTCGAGGCGCGCCACGAGCTCGCGCAGCGTCCGATCCCCGCGCCCATCGGCGTCGGCGGTGGGCCGGTCGAGATCCTCCTCGGAGAGCCCGAAGGCGGCGAGGGAGAACGGCTCCGAGGGGCGGATGAGCTCCAGCGGGTCGAGGCGCGCGCGCAGGTGACCGAACTCGCGGTACGCCTGCACCATCGCGTCCACCTTGGACTGGAACGCAGCGTCCGCCGTGGGCCGGGCCGGCACCCCATGCGCGCCCACGCCGTTCGGTCTGCGCGGCGCGAAGCCGGCCGGGGGGGGCGCAGCGCCCGGGGTCCCCGGCAACCCCTGGAAGTACCGAGCCCACGCCTCGTCGACCGAGGAGGGATCTTCCAGCCAGGCGTAGTAGAGATTTTCGACGAACGCGAGGTTGCCGACGCTCGGGATCGCGGGGAGATCCGTCCGGGATGACATGCGGAAAGGTATTTAACGGGCCAGCCGGCCAGGTCAGGGATTCCGTGCCAGTTCCACGCTGGCTCGCCCCGGACAGGACTGCCCCCGCCTGCTGGCACGAAGTCGGCGACCAGACCCGCGCGGAGGCGGCGCTGGCTCTCGCCCGCGACGGCCACGGGCTCCTCTACCGCGGCAGCTATCACGGAGCACGACAGCTCCTGGCCGGGATGGGTCGAAGGCTTCATCCTGACCCGTCCGGGGCCACGCGCAGGCGGTCCACGCGCCGCGAAGGCGCCTCCGGGTCGAGGAAGCCGGGTGCGCTCACCCGCCTCTTCCTCGCCGCACGCGACGCGGCGCGCCTGGAGCATGAGGTGCTCGCGCGGCTGGCGGTGCCCATCGGGGACGCCTACCGGGTCGAGCTCGCCCGCGCGCCGGACGTCCGCGCCGCATGCGAGGAGGCCCTCGGGTCGCCCACCGGGGGCGGCGCGCTCCCGCTCCGCGATCTCCTTGGCATGGTCGGCGCGCACGAGTGGCGGCGGCGCGGCGTGCACGTCCCGGCGCTCGGCGCGCGCGTCCACCCGCACTACGCGGTCTACGCGCCCATCCGCGGCGAGTACGTGGACCTCGTCGCGCGCGCGGCCGAACGGTGGCCCGTCGGCGGGAAGCGCGCGCTGGACCTCGGGACCGGGACGGGCGTCCTCGCGTTCGTCCTCGCGCGCCGCGGCGCGCGCGTGCTCGCGGTCGACCTCGAGCCGCGCGCCGTCGCC
>JAEYOU010000020.1 GCA_023411405.1 Pseudomonadota bacterium
GGGCGGCGGCGGCCCAGGTGCGGCGGATGGGCCGGAGGCGGGGGACGTGCGGGCGCCGGAGGCGTGGATCGGGCGCGAGCCCGAGCCACGCGCGGAGTCGCCGGAGGGGCGGGAGCGCAGGCTCGCCGTCGTCGCGAGGGCCGTCGGTCACCCTCTGCCAGGTAAGCATCCGGGCGAGCGGTTGGTCGGGAGAAAACGGGGCGCGACGAGGTCTCCGGTGGGACGACCGACCGGGCTGCTACACTGGGACGGATGTCGGAATCCGCTGCCTCGCGCTGGACCCTCATCTCGGTCCTCTTCTCCTCCGTGCCGCTCACCCCGGCGCTCGCGGCGACGCTCCACGACGCCGCGCTCGACCTCTACCGGCGTGACGAGGTGACGGGCGCGGTCGCGGGCGACCTCGTCACCGGCCGCGTCGTGAACTTGCGAAAGACGTTGCAGCTCGGCGGGATCACGGGGCCGGCGTTCGAGGCCAAGCTCGAGACCGAGCGCGGCAGCGGGACCGTGCGGTACCTCCTCACGCGGCAAGGGCTGGAGCTCATGGGGATGGTCGCGGAGAAGGGCGGCAAGAAGGCGCAGTACATGAACTGAGCGGCCCTGGTTGGGCTCGCCTTCCTTCGCGGGATGCCCCGTGCGGCACCCCGGCCCACCTTGGTTCCGAGGGAGGGGGGGACCCATGGGATGGAAGCGGCTCCTGCGCTTCGGCGCGGTGGGCGCGTCGGGCGCGCTCGTCAACCTGGGCGCGCTGCACCTCTTCGCCGGCGTGCTGGGGATCCCGGAGCTCGCCGCTTCGGCGCTCGCGATCGAGCTGAGCGTCCTCTGGAACTTCGTCCTCCACGACCGCGTCACGTTCCACGACCGCCGGAGCGGCACCTGGCCCGCCCGCGCGGTGCGCTACCACGCGGTGAGCGCGATCGGCGTCCTCCTCCAGCTCGGGACGTTCGGCGCCTCCGTCCTCGTCGCGGCGCAGACCGGCCGGGATGGCCTCGGCCTCGCGCGGTACCCCGTCCAGGCGGCCGGGATCGCGCTCGCCTTCTCCTGGAACTTCGTCGCGAGCAGCCGCTGGGCCTGGGCGCACGCGCACGCGCACGCCGCGCCGATCGGCGAGCGGCGCGCCGGGAGCGGGCTGCCCGCGGCGCTCTTCGCGGCCCTCGTAGTCCTGCACGTCGCGCCGCTCTGGCTCCTCCGGTGGGTCCCGACCCAGGACGGCCCGCTCCACGTCGAGAACGTCCTCGCGCTGCTCCAGGCGGGCACGCCCCTCCTCCGGGAGCACTACCTCGCGAACTGGGGCCCGCAGCCCAACTGGCTCACCCAGGCCCTCCTCGCCCCGCTGCTCGCGCTCTTCTCGCCGCCGGTCGCCGAGAAGGTGGTGCTCTCCGGCTACACGATCCTCCTGCCGCTCGCGTTCCGGACCGTGCTGCCGCCGGGCCGGCGGGGCTGGTGGGCCGCGCTCGCCGTCTTCCCGTTCGTGCACTCGTACCCGTTCCACATGGGGTTCTGGAACTTCTGCTGGGGGCTCGCCCTGGCGTTCCTCACGGTCGGCTGGTGGGTCCGCGCCCGCGGGCGGCTCGGACCGGTCCAGATCGCCGGGATGGCCGTGCTCGGGGCCTGCCTCTACCTGGCGCACGCGGTGGCGTTCGGCGCCGTCCTGGGGATCGTCGGCGTGCTCTGGGCCGCGCGGGCCGGGGTGGCGTGGTCGCGCGCCCGCGGCGTTCCGGCGCGACGCCGCGCCGTGCTCCGCGGGTACCTGCTGCGCGGCGCCGGGTTCGCCCTCGCCATGGCGCCCGGCCTCGTGCTCCTCGCGTCGTGGACGCTCGCGCACCGCGATCGCGCGGAGGCGCGGATCCCGTTCGTCGAGCTCCTCCTGAAGCTCGGCGCGGGCTACGCGCTGGTCGCGATCGACCGGCGGGAGCTGTTCCTCGCGGCCGGCGTCTCGGCGGTGCTCGGGCTCGCGCTCGTGCTCCTCGTCCGGCACCGGCTGCGGCGCGGCGCGGGCGGGCGGCGGCTCCTCCCCGCGGACGGCTGGCTCGTGGCGTCGGCCACCTTCGTCGTGCTCTACTTCGCCATCCCCGACGTCGTGGCCGCGGGCGCGCACATCTCGGACCGGAACGCGCTCATCGCCTTCCTCTGCCTCGTCGCGTGGCTGTCGGGCCGCGCCGCGCCGCTCCGCCTCGTGCGCGGGACGAGCGTCGCCCTGGCGGCGCTGGCCGTGGCGGCGCTCGGCGTGCGCTACGACAAGCAGCAGGTCCTCTCGGATCACGTCGACGAGTACGTCTCGGCGGCGACGGCGGTGGGCCCGGACCGCGTCCTCCTGCCGCTCGCGCTCGCGCCCGCCGGCCCCCGGGACGAGCACGGGCGGAGGATCGGGTACCGCATCAAGCCCTTCCTCCACGCCACCGGCTGGATCGTCGCCGCGAACGGCGGCGTCGACCTCAAGAACAGCCAGGCCCAGACCGATCACTGCCCGGTCAAGTTCCGGCCGGATCGCAACCCCTTCACCACCATCGCCGCCTCCCTCGGCCGCATGGAGGGCGTCCCGCCCTGCGTCGACCTCCGGCTCGCCCCGACCCTCGGCGGTCCCGACTTCGTGCTGGTGTGGGGCGCGACCCGCGAGAACCTCCGGACGCCGTGCGGCGCGGCGCTCGCCTCGCACCTCGCGGCGCGGTACGAGCCGGTCTTCCTCTCGGAGCCGCGCGGGCTCCTCGAGGTGTGGAGACCGCGGCCGCTCACCGCCGAGCGGTGACGCCGGCGGTCCGCTCGAACGCGCCCGCGACGCGCGGCAGGGCCTCACCGCCCGGCGCCTCGACCACGAACGACGCCGCGGCGGCCCCGAGCCGCGCCGCATCGGCCGCGGGCGCGCCCTGCGCGAGCGCGAACAGGAACCCGGCGGCGAACACGTCGCCGGCGCCCGTGGGGTCGACCTCGCGCGCGGGGTAGACGCCCACCGCCCGGACCCGCCCGCGCTCGTAGATCTCGCACCCTCGTGCGCCCTGGGTGAAGGCCACGATCGGCACCGCCCGGGCGAGCCGCGCGAGCAGCCCGCCCTGGCCGCGGAGGTCGTCCTCGCCGACGATCACCACGTCCACGGCCGCGAGCAGGGCGGGGGCGGGGTCCCACGGGGGCTGGACCACGGCGCCGTCGGGGCGGACCCGGCGGAGGAGCCCCTGGGCGCAGAGCCCGGTGAGCCGGGGGCGCACCGCGGCGCGGAACGCGGCGGGATCGAGCTCGTCGAGCACGGGCACGAGGTGGAGCACGTCGGGCGTGCGCCAGGCCACGGGCAGCGCGGCCGGATCGAGGGGCGCCGCCGCCGCCTCGACGCGCTGCACGCGGGCGCCGTCGGGGCCGTAC
>JAEYOU010000100.1 GCA_023411405.1 Pseudomonadota bacterium
GCGGGGAGCGTCACCTCGTACGGCGCGTCGCCCGCCGCGAGCTTCGGCGCGACGAGCAGGTCGCGGCCGACGAGGAAGGCGCGGTCCTCCGCGGCCACGGCGGGATCGCCGGGGTGCTCGAGCCAGAGCGGGCGCATCACGGGCAGGCCCGTGCGCGAGGACTCCTCGAAGGCCGTGTAGAGGTACGGCAGGAGCGCGTACCGCCGCTCCACGGCCGCCGCGCGCCGGGCGAGCGCCGCCCGCCCGTGCACCCACGGCTCGCGCCGGCAGGTGTCCTTGGCGGAGTGGTTCCGGAAGAACGGCTGCCAGGCGCCGAGCTCCATCCACTCGGTGAGGAGCGCCTCGTCGGGGCAGCCCTCGAACCCGCCCACGTCCGCGCCGGTGAACGCGTAGCCCGACGCGCCGAGGCCGAGCAGGGTCGGGATGGTGAGCGCCAGCGCCTCGCGCTCGGCGCGGTTGTCGCCCGTCCAGGTTGCGGCCCAGCGCTGCGCGCCCGCGTACGCGGCGCGGGTGAGGACGAACGGGCGCGCCTCGGGGCGGAGCGCGAGGACCCCCTCGTAGGTCGCGCGCGCCTGGAGCGCCCCGTAGACGTTGTGGACCGCGAGGTGCTCCGCCGTGCCCCCGCCCTCGAGCCGGTGGCGGACCGCGGGCGGCATGGTCTTGATGACGTTGAAGAGCGCCGGCTCGTTCATGTCGTTCCAGAAGCCGGCGACCCCGGCGGCGACGTAGTCGCGGAACAACCCGCCCCACCAGGCCCGTGTCCGCGCGAGGGTGAACTCGGGGAACACGCTCAACCCGGGCCAGACGGTCCCCTCGAACGGGAGCGCCCCCGGGCGCGGTGCGCCGTCCGGACCCCACGCCTCGGGATCGAGGATGAAGTGGTCGCCCCGTTCCCCGCTCTCGAACGGCTCGGTCCCGGGCTTCACCTGGATGTGCGGATCGACGATGACGACGGTGCGGACCCGCGCCGCGACGAGGTCCTTCACCATCGCCTCGAACCGCGGGAACGCGCGGCGATCGATCCGGAAGGGCGCGAAGCCCTCCTGGAAGTGGATGTCCAGCCAGACCGCGTCCACGGGGAACCGCGCGCGCTGGAACCGGCGCACGAGCTCCCGCACCTCGCGCTCGGTCCCGTAGCTGTAGCGGCTCTGATGGTACCCGAGCGCCCAGCGCGGCGGCAGCGGCGTGCGGCCGGTGAGGGCGGTGTACGCGGAGAGGACCTGCTTCGGGTCGGGGCCGGCGAAGAGGTACACGTCGAACCCGCCGCGCTCCACGTGCCAGCGGAGCCGATCGGCCCGGGCGGCCCCCACGTCCGCGTGCGAGCGCACGGGCGCGTCCACGAACAGGCCGCGCGCCCTCCCCTCCCGCAGGAGGACCGCGAAGGGGATCGACTTGTAGAGCGGGTCGGTGCCGGCGCGCCAGCCGAACGCGTCGGAGTTCCAGAACGTGAACGACCCTCCCCGGCGATCCTGGGCGTGCGCCTTCTCGCCGAGGCCGTACACGCGCTCCCCGGGCGCGAGGGCGAAGGCGAGCCGGCCGCCGTTCCCCGCCGGATCCCACGCCGCGGGCTCCGGCGCCTCGGCCACGGCGCGCCCGCTCCCGTCACGAACCGTGAACGCGAGCGTCCGCCGGTCCACACGGAGCGTGAGCGTGTCCGCCCGGAGCCGGACCTCCTCGGCGGCCTCCTCGACCTCGAACGACACCGGGCGGAGGGCCTGCGGGTCGACGGCGTAGGACTCCTCCGGGGCCGCCGCGCCGGCGGGCCAGAGCCGGACCCGGACGACGCCCGGGAGCGGGAAGGTCGCGCGGAGGTGGGCCGCCGGGGTGAGCACGTCGAGGCCGTCGGGCCGGCGGACGAGCGCGGGGAGGTCCGGGGCCGGCGGCGCAGAGGGAGGGACGGTGGGGGAGCTGGTGCAGGCGAGGAGGAGCGCGGGGAGGAGGCGGGGGTTCACGGGGGGAGAGTGTACGCGGGGAGCCGTGCCCGAGGGGCGGCTCAGGAGAGACCGGGTACGGGTACGGGGCCGGCTTCCCTTCACCTCGTCGCGCGCACCCGCCGCACCGGCAGCTCCCTCCTCGCCCGCGGGCTCGGGGTCGCGCCCGCGCCCGGCAGCCCCCTGCTCCCCTCCTCCTCCCCCAGCCGGAACGACCCCACCAGCTCCGCGAGCCCCTCCGCGCGCGCGCTCAGCTCCGCGGCGGAGGCCGACGACTGCTCGGCGCCGCCGGCGTTCGACTGCGTGACCTCGCCGATCGCCTTCACCGAGCGCGACACCTGCTCCACGCTCCGCGCCTGTTCGCCGGCGACCGCCGCGATCTCGGCCACGGCCTCGGACACGCGCGCGACGTTGCCCTCGATCACGCCGAGCCGGGCCCCGACCTGGCGGCTCCGCTCCTCGCCCTCCTCGGCCTGGCGCACCGACTGGCGGATGAGCGCCTCGCTGCGCTGCGCCGCGTCCTTCGAGCGGAGCGCGAGGCTCCGGACCTCCTCGGCGACGACCGCGAACCCGCGCCCGGCGTCGCCGGCGCGCGCGGCCTCGATGGCGGCGTTGAGGGCGAGCAGGTTGGTCTGGAACGCGATGTCGTTGATGTCCCGGATGATCTGCGAGGTGCTCTCGGCCGAGCCGCGGATCCGCTCCATCGCGCCGGCCATGGCTTCCATCGCCCGGGCGCCCTCCTCGGCCGCGGCCCGCGCGGTCTTCGTCAGCTCGTCGGCGCGCGCCGCGGCCTGGTGGGAGCGCTGCGTGAGGTGCGTGATCTGCTCGAGGCTCTCGGCGGCGTCCCCCAGGCCGGCCGCCTGCGCCGAGGCGCCGGCGGCGACGGCGTGCGCGCCGGCGGAGATCTGGGC
>JAEYOU010000026.1 GCA_023411405.1 Pseudomonadota bacterium
GTTCTTCGATCGGTACGTGCGCGGGGTCGCGCCGCTCGAGCTCGGGCTCGAGCAGCTCGGCCTGCGCGAGCGCAGGCGGGTCGCGAGCGGGTTCGACGACAAGGGCGGAACGCCCGGGCCCGAGAACGGGAAGGGTGAGCCCGGCTGGCTGGGGGCGGACCTGTCGTCCGGACCGAAGCTGGCCGTGCAGAGCGTGCGCGAGGGCAGCCCCGCGTGGGCGGCCGGCCTCCAGCCCGACGACGAGCTCGTGGCCGAGGACGGGTTCCGCGTGGACCGCGGCGGCCTGTGGGAGCGGCTCGTCGAGGAGGGCCCCACGGGGCGGCTGCGGCTCACCGTGTTCCGGCGGGACGAGCTCGTGGAGGTCGAGGTTCCGCTCGTGGCGCCGCCCGAGGACACCGTCTGGGTGGAGCCGATCCCCGACGCGCCCCCCGAGGCGCGGGCCGCGTTCGAGGCGTGGTGCGGGGCGGGGTTCCCGGGGGGGGTGACGGAAGAGTGCGAAGAACGAGGCCGCTCACCCTGAGCCTGTCGAAGGGTGAGCCTGTCGAAGCACGAGGGACCGACGAATGCCGCTCGCCCTGAGCCTGTCGAAGGGCGAGCGGACGTGGGACCCGTCCCCCGCTATGATTCCCGCCCCACCATGACCTTCGACCCCGACGTCTACCGCCCGCGCCGCACCCGGATCTTCGAGGAGATGGAGCGCCGCGGCGGCGGCGCGCTGCTCCTGCCCGCCGCCGACGAGAAGCTCCGCAACAACGACGCCGAGTACCTGTTCCGGCAGGACTCCGATTACGCCTGGGCCGTCGGCCTCGACGAGCCCACGGGCTGCGCGCTCTTCCTCGCGAAGGGCGGCGAGCGGACGCTCATCCTGTTCGTCCGGCCGCGCGACAAGGAGAAGGAGATCTGGACCGGCCGCCGCGCCGGCATCGAGGGCGCGCGGGAGATCTACCTCGCCGACGAGGCGCGGACCGTGCCCGAGATCGACGTGCAGCTCGCCGGCCGACTCGAGGGCGCGAAGACGCTCTGGTACCGGCTCGGGTTCGACGCCGCATGGGACACGCGGGTGATCCGCGTGCTCGGCGAGCTCCGCGGCGGCGTCCGGTCCGGAAAGCGCGCGCCCGAGGCGCTCGCCGACAGCGGGCGGATCCTGCACGAGCTGCGGCTCGTGAAGAGCCCCGACGAGCTCGCGCTCCTCCGCAAGGCCGCCGACCTGACCGCCGAGGGGCACCTCGCCGCGATGCGCGACGGCATCGACGGCCGGCGCGAGTCCCAGGTGCAGGCCGAGATCGAGTACGCGTTCCGCCGCCGCGGCGGGAGCGGTCCCGGCTACGGCACGATCGTCGCCGCCGGCCCGAACGCGACCGTGCTCCACTATCGGGCCGACCACGGCGTCCTGCGCGACGGCGAGCTGTGCCTCGTCGACGCCGGCGGCGAGTTCGACTGGTACTCCGCCGACGTCACGCGCACGTTCCCCGTCTCCGGCGAGTTCACGAGCCCGCAGCGCGACCTGTACGCGCTCTGCCTCGCCGCCGAGAAGGAGGCCATCGCCGCCGTGCGCCCCGGGACGACGCTCGAGGCCGTGCACGAGCTCACCGTGCGCCGCCTCACCGAGGGGCTCATCGCGCTCGGCCTGCTCCAGGGCAACGCCGACGAGCGGATCGCCGACGGCTCGTTCAAGAAGTACTACATGCACCGGACCAGCCACTGGCTCGGGATGGACGTGCACGACGTCGGCGACTACCACGTCGACGGGAAGCCCCGCCCGCTCGTGCCCGGGATGGTGCTCACGATCGAGCCCGGCCTCTACGTCGCCCCCGACGACGAGACCGCCCCCGTCGGCCTCCGCGGCGTCGGGATCCGGATCGAGGACGACGTGCTCGTCGGCGCGGACGGCCCCGTCAACCTGACCGAGGGCGTGCCCAAGGAGATCGCCGACGTCGAGGCCGCGTGCGCGAGGTGAGGGTGAGAGCAGGGCAGGGTGCCACGAAAGCCCGCTCACCCTGAGCTTGTCGAAGGGTGAGCGTACCGGACGCCCCATCCCGCCCGCAGTCCCGCCCCCCGGACAGCCGTCTGAGCGCACCCGCCAGTCCGCGCTTGACACCCGGCGGCCGGTCCAGTAAACACGCGGCCTTACGTCACGGCGGGACCTTCCCGAAACCCGCAGCAGTCGCGACGGACCGCAACACCGGGGAGTGGCTCAGTCTGGTAGAGCACTTGGTTCGGGACCAAGGGGTCGCAGGTTCAAATCCTGTCTCCCCGACTCACAGAAGCCCTCGTAGTCGCTGGCGAAAGCCTCGGCTCCGGGGGCTTCTTCTTTTGGCCCCGAGTCGTTGCGCCCTACGGACGCCCTACGGTTCCGCCGAAAGTCGGGTTCGAGCATCTCGCCCGCCCCGTGGCGTGGGTCGTTGGACGAGAGCAGGCGGCGAGCCGCCACCGGGAGGTTCCCGAGGGCGGCGCTCGCGAGGCCGTTCAGCCCGGCGCGCATGTCGCTCACGTCGAGGTGGCCGTAGGTCATGGCCGTGAGGCGCGGGTCCGTGTGGCGGAGGACGCGCTGGACGGTCGCCAGCGGCACGCCGGCCTTGAGGAGCAGGGTGGCCGTCGTGTGCCGGAGGTCGTGGAACCGGACGTGACGCGGTACCGGCTTCGCCCAGAGCTTCATGTTGCACGTCGGGCAGCGCCCTGCGTCCGCGCTCGGCTCCAGCTTCCGGTAGCCGCATCCCTTGCGGCGACAGATGTGCTCGTAGCCCGTGACGACCCCGGCCCGCCCGAGCGCGCGCCGGAGCACTTCGTCAACGGCGAGTTCGGAGGAGTGCATCGACCCGTCAGGTCGCGGGAACACCAGTGCGGAAGGGGAGCGGCGCAGCGCCTCCTCCAGCCAGGGCACGAGCAGGTCGGGCACGGGCAGCAGGTCGGTGTGGCCACCCTTCGTCGTGTCGTGGTCGTACGACCGCCCCACCATGATGGTCCGCTCCGCCAGGCTCACGTCCGTCTTGCGGAGTCCTAGAAGCTCGCCCTTCCTCATGCCGGTGAGGACCGCGGTGGCGAACAGCGGGCGCCAGCGCGGGTCGAGGGCGACGATGAGCGCCATCACCTCCTCCGGGCGCAGGTACTCGGGCTTGCCGCGCGTGACCTTCCGGCGCTCGACGGCGGCCGCCGGGTTCGTGCCAGTCCACTTCCCCCGGCGAATGGCCTTCGCGTAGATGACGTGGACGAGCCCGCGCAGGTGGTTGATGGACCGGGGGGCGAGGTCGTCCGCCTTGGAGTTCATCACGCCTTCGAGCTTCGCCGCCGTGACCTCGCGGACGCGGAGCTTCCCGATGCTGGAGATGAGGTGTGGAGACGATCGCGAGGAACCGCGGCGTTTCGATCGCGGCGACCGCGATCGCCTGAGGGCACGCCCGTGCCGGCCAGGGCGGTCGGCGCGGGGGGCGCGTCGAGCTACTCGGTGTCCTGGTCCGAC
>JAEYOU010000165.1 GCA_023411405.1 Pseudomonadota bacterium
GGCCGGTGGGCGCCGGCTCGCGCGCGGTGCAGGCCGCGCCGGCGACGAGCGCGGCCGCGATCAGGAGGCGGTGCGTGCGGTTCCGGGGCGTTCCGGCGCTTCCAGCCATGGCTCGAGCTCCTTTCGCGCGCGCTCCGCGTGGGCGTCCTTGCGGGCCGCCTTGCCGCGGTGCTTGCCCTCGAGCGGAGGGAAGAGCGCGAACACGACGTTGGTCGGCTGGTAATCGTACCCCGGCGGATGCGCCTCGCCGGTGAGATGTCGATGGAGGGCCCCCATCGCGGTCGCGGCCGGGGGCGGGCGGAACGGCCGCCCCGCGAGGCGGTCGAGCACGGCCCGCGCGGCGAGGAGGCCGCACGCGCAGGACTCCACGTACCCCTCGACCCCGGTGATCTGCCCCGCGAAGAACAGATGCGGCCGCGCGCGCGCGGAGAGGTCGGGCGCGAGCACCCGCGGCGCCTCCAGGAAGGTGTTCCGGTGGATCTGCCCGAGCCGGACGAACTCGGCGTTCGCGAGGCCGGGGAGGAACGCGCGGAACACGCGGCGCTGCTCGGGCCAGGTGAGCCGGGTCTGGAAGCCGACCAGGTTCCAGGCCGTGCCCGCCACGTCCTCCCGCCGGAGCTGCACGACCGCGTGCGGGCGCCGGCCCGTGCGCGGGTCCTCGAGGCCGACCGGCTTCATCGGACCGTACGCGAGCACGTCGCGCCCGCGGGCCGCCATCACCTCGATCGGCAGGCAGCCCTCGAAGTAGCGGGGCTCCTCGAAGTCGTGCGCCGGGACCTTCTCCGCGGCGAGCAGCGCCTCGACGAACGCACCGTACTGGGCCTGGTCGAGGGGGAGGTTCAGGTAGTCGTCCCCCTCCCCCTTCCCGTACCGCGAGCGGGCGTAGGCGATGTCCCTGTCGATCGACTCGTCGGCCACGATCGGCGCGATGGCGTCGTAGAAGTGGAGCCGGCCGCCCGCGAAGGCGGCGATGTCGGCCGCGAGGGCCTCGCCCGTGAGCGGGCCCGTCGCGACGACGGCCAGCCCGGGGGGCGGCGGGAGGGCGGTGATCTCCTCGGCACGCCGCCGCACGAGCGGGTGGGCGTCGAGCCGCTCGGTGACGAGCCGGCTGAACCGCTCGCGATCGACCGCGAGCGCGTCGCCGGCCGGCACGCGGGTCTCGTCCGCGGCGCCGAGCACCAGGCTGCCCAGGCGCCGCAGCTCCTCGTGGAGGAGGCCGACGGCGTTGGAGGGGTTGTCCGAGCGGAGCGAGTTGGAGCAGACGAGCTCGGCGAGGCCCGGGAGCACGTGCGCGGGCGACCGGCGGAGCGGCTTCATGTCCACGAGCTCGACCGCCACCCCGCGCGCGGCGAGCTGCCAGGCAGCCTCGGCGCCGGCGAGGCCGCCGCCGATGACGCGGACCGGCCCCTGTCCGTGTCCTCCGGCTCCCTGCGGGTCGTCCATCGGGCCCTCGCTTGGCCGCCCCCGGACGGCTGGCGGGGCGGCCTGCATGTGCACATCTTCGAGACCCGGCGCCCGCGCGGGTCGCGCCGGGAAGCCGGGCGCTCCACTTATCCCCCCGGCCGGAGGAACGCAACGTGAGCGAGCAGGAGCTGGAACGCGTCCGCGAGGAGCTGCAGCGCAGGCGGCGGGTGATCCTCGAGACCGTGCGCCGGGAGCGCGCGGAGCTGGAGGGCCTGCGGGCCGCGGAGCGGGACCCCGAGTTCGAGGAGGGCGCCCAGTCCGAGCACGAGCAGTACACCCTCGCCCGCCTGAGCGACGCACAGCGGCGCGAGGTCGCCGCCATCACCGCGGCCATCGTGCGGCTCGACGAGGGCGAGTACGGCGTCTGCATGGACTGCGATCAGGAGATCGATCCGCGGCGGTTGCAGGCGTTGCCGACGGCGCTGCTGTGCACCGACTGCGCCCGGCGCCGCGAGCGGAACGCCGCGATCGCGCCGCTGCCGCCGACGCTGTGAGGCAGTTCACGGTTCACGGTCGTTGAACTGGAACGAGAACTGAAGGCTGTGAACTGAAGAACCGTGAACTGATCCGCTACTGCCCCGCCTTCAGCACCATGAACTTGAACTCGCCGAGCTCCGCCTGGCCGGCGGTGTAGAGCACCTCGGTGAGCGTGCGGTAGCTGATCCGCTTGTCGGCGACGACGTTGATCCGCCCGGTGACCGCGAGGTTCTTGTTGTACTTCGCGATCTCCTTCTGCCGGTCCACCTCGCGCCGGAGCGCCGCGTAGACGGGCTCGATCCGGACGGACTCGCGGCTCTCCTTCGCCCGCGCCGGGATGGCGCCGTTCTCGAGATCGAGCACCTTCCGCTCGTTGACCACCAGCTCCGTCATCGAGATCTGGACGGTGACGTTCTCCTCGGGGTGGAGCTGCGTCGTCGAGGCGGGCATCACGAAGTGCTCGCCCATGTTCACGTTGACGGTCGACGCCTGGTACGACTTGAGGAGGAACACGAGCAGGATCGTCATCATGTCCATCATGGCGACGATGTTGAGCTCGCGGATCTCGCCCGCGGCCTCGCGCGCCTTGCGCCGGGCGCGCCGGTAGGCCCGCTTCTGCTTCTCGGCCTCGAGCCCGGCGGCGGCGGCGAGACGGCTGGTGGCTTCGGACATGCGGGTCACCCGACCGTGGAGAGCGAGACGTCGAAGAAGAGCGGCCGCCGCTCGACGGTCCCGTCCGCCTTCTTCACGACCTGCTCGCGGCAGGCGTCCATCGTCTGCACGAGCGTGTCGTAGACGACGTCCATGTCGGCGTTCAGGATGACCTGGGTCTCGCTCGGATACCGCTCCTTCACCTTCACCAGCTCGGCGTTGAGCGCGGCGTAGTCGTACGCGCCGCCCTTGAGCGGGATGGCGGGGGGGCGATCCCGATCGCCCGTCGCGGCGTCCTCGCCCAGCACGCCCTCGGCGCCGCTGATGTAGAAGCCCTGCCGGCCGATGCCGACGGTGAGGAGCAGCTTGGGCGCGTTCTCGGGCGCGGCGGCGACGGTCTCGGTCGTGATCTGCGGGGACGAGACGTTGAGCACGCCCAGGCTGATGAGCCCGGTCATGCTGAGGAGCATGAACATGACCAGGTTCACCACCACGTCGAGGTACGGGACGATGTTCAGCTCGCCCATGTGCTCTTCGGCGGTGACGCGGCGGCGCATCGGGGCCCCTCTCGCGCTTCGCTAACCGGCGGACTCGACGCCGGGCTCCGCGCGCCGGCCGAGCATGTTCTCGAGCCGGAGGGCGTTGTACTCGACCGCCTCGATCATCGCCTTGGCCTTCGAGCTCAGGAGCAGGTGGGCCACGATGCACGTGACCGCGATGGTGAGGCCGAACGCGGTGTTGTTCATGGCCTCGGCGATGCCCTTCGAGAGCAGGACCGCCTTCTGCTCCGGGGACGCGGCCGAGAGGGCCTTGAAGGTGCCGATGAGGCCGGTGATGGTGCCGATGAGGCCGACGAGCGTCGCGACGTTCGCGAGCGACCAGAGCGAGGAGATGCGCTTGTTGATGGCCGGGGTGACCTCCAGCACGGCCTCCTCCAGCGCGCGGGCGACCTCCTGCTCACCCCGGTTGGCCCGCGTCAGGCCCGCCCGCACCACCCGGGAGAGGGCGGCGCTCGGGGCGGCGCCGCACAGCTTCACGGCGCGATCCACGTTCCCGGAGAGCACGAGCTTCTGGATCTGCTCCATGAACGGCCCGGCGTTGAGGTTCAGGCCGAAGGCGAGGACGATGATCCGCTCGATGATGACGGCGATCGCGACCGCGCTCACGGCGATGTTGAACCACATCGCGGGGCCGCCATCTTTGAAGAACTGCGCGAGGCTGTCGATCATCGCTCCCTCGGTGTCTCGGAGGTGGGGGTCCCACGCACCCTGTGTGCGCTTCGGGCGCGTAGAGACAGCGATTTTCGATAGCAGCAGGCCGCGGAGGGTGTCAAGCGGACGACCCCCGCCGCGCCGCCCAGGGGCCCGCACCGGGGGAGAACCCGGGGTGAACGGGCCGGGACCCGTTCCCCCGGAGCTCGGCCAGGGGGCCTACACCTTCTCGACGGCCGGCGCGGGCGCTGCCTGCGCGCCGGGCTCCGGCGCCTCGCGGCGGTACCCGCACTCCTTGTTCGGGCAGGCGATGAACGGCCCCGTCTTCTTCGAGTACTTGTCGAGGAGGTAGGGGCTGCCGCACTGCGGGCAGAACTCGTTCTTCGGCCGGTCCCAGGAGACGAAGTCGCACTTCGGGTACGACGAGCAGCCGTAGAACGTCCGCCCGCGCCGGGAGCGCTTCTCGGTGATGTAGCCGCCGCAGCCCTTCGGGCAGGTGACGCCGATGGAGAGCGGCTTGGTGCCCTTGCAGTCGGGGTACCGCGTGCAGGCGAGGAACTTCCCGAAGCGGCCGCGCTTCATCACCATCGCGGAGCCGCACTCCGGGCACTTGTCCTCGACCGGGACGTCCTCCTCCTTCTCCGGGACGATCTTGTCCCCCTCGCGCCGGAAGTTCATCGTGTTCCGGCACTCCGGGTACCCGGGGCAGGCGAGGAACTCGCCGTTGCGACCCCACTTGATGACCATCGTCTTGCCGCACTTCTCGCAGGCGATGTCGGTCTCGATGGCCTGGGCCTTCACGTTCCGCATCTGCTCGTCGGCCTTCGCGAGGTCTTCCTTGAACTTGTCGTAGAAGTCCCCGAGCACCGCCTGCCAGCCGGCGTTGCCGTCCTCGATCTCGTCGAGGCGCTCCTCCATGCCGGCGGTGAAGGCGACGTCCATCTCGCGCGGGAAGGCGCGCACCAGCTCGTCGGTGACGAGCACGCCGAGGTGGGTGGGCTTGAGCTGCCGCTCGAGCTTCTCGACGTAGCCCTTCTCCTGGATGGTGTCGAGGATGGCCGCGTACGTGGACGGACGGCCGATGCCGCGCTCCTCCATCTCCTTGACCAGCGACGACTCGTTGAAGCGCGGCGGGGGCTGCGTGAAGTGCTGCTCGGGGACGAGGCCGAGGAGCCGCAGCTCCATGCCCGCCTCGAGCGGCGGGAGCAGCCGGTCGCCCTGGGCCTTCTCGCGCCCTTCGCGGTCGCCGTTCTCCGCGGCCTTCTCCTCCTCCGCGCCCGCCTCCTCCTCGGGCGGCTTGGCGCCGTAGACCGCGAGGTAGCCGGGGAACTTGAGGATGGAGCCGGTGGCCCGGAACGTCGCGCGCCCGGCGGCGATCTCGGCGGTGGTCTGGTCGTAGACCGCCGGGACCATCTGGCAGGCGACGAACCGCGACCAGATGAGCTCGTACAGGCGGTGCATGTCCCGCTCGCCCATCGCCTCGAAGAACGGCGCCACCTGGTCGGGCGTCCGCTCGACGGAGGTCGGCCGCACGGCCTCGTGCGCCTCCTGCGCCTGCTTCGACTTGGTCTTGAAGACGTTGGGCTCGCCCGGGAGGTGGTCCTTCCCGAACCGCTCGCCGACAAAGGCCCGGGCCGCGTCGACCGCCTCGGTCGAGAGCCGGACCGAGTCGGTGCGCATGTACGTGATGAGGCCGACCGCCCCCTCGTCGCCCAGCTCCACGCCCTCGTACAGGCGCTGCGCGAGCGTCATCGTCTTCTTCGGGCTGAAGCCGAGGCGGTTCGAGGCCTCCTGCTGGAGCTTGGCGGTGGTGAAGGGCGGGGGCGGGTTGCGCCGCCGCTCCTTCTTGTCCACCGAGTCGACGACGTACTTCACGCCGTCGAGGTCGGCGAGCAGGCCCTTCGTCTGGGCCTCGTTCTCGAGGTTGGCCTTCTGGCCGTCCACCTTCGCGAGGCGGGCGCGGAAGTCGGGCGGGACCCGCGCGGCGAGGTCGGCGTCGAGCGACCAGTACTCGACCGGCACGAACGCCTCGATCTCGCGCTCGCGCTCGACGACGAGCCGCACGGCCACCGACTGCACCCGCCCGGCGGACAGCCCGCGGCGGACCTTCTTCCAGAGGATGGGGCTGATCTGGTAGCCGACGAGCCGGTCGAGGATGCGCCGGGCCTGCTGCGAGTCGAACTTCTTCCGGTCGAGGTCGATCGGCTTCTCGATCGCCTTCTGGATGGCGCCCTTCGTGATCTCGTTGAAGAGCACCCGCCGGACGCGGGCGTCGCCGCCCTCCGCGCCCAGCTCCTCCGCGATGTGCCAGGCGATCGCCTCGCCCTCGCGATCGGGGTCGGTCGCGAGGAAGACGCGCGAGGCGGTGCGGGCGGCGCGCTTGATCTCCGAGAGGACCTTGGTCTTCCCCTTGATCGTCTCGTAGGCGGGCTGGAAGCCCTTCTCCACGTCCACGCCGATCTTGGACTTGGGAAGGTCCTTCACGTGGCCGACCGACGCCTTCACGTCGAACCCGCGCCCGAGGTACTTCTTGATGGTCTTCGCCTTGGCGGGTGACTCGACGACCACGAGGCTGCCGCCGCTCGCCGGCTTGCGCGACTTCCGGACGGGGGGCGCGCCCGCGGCCTCGCCGTCCGTGTCGTCTTCGGCCATCGCCGCGACCTCCACGTCGGGCTCGACCTCGCGCGCGGGCGCGCGCCGGGCCTTCTTCTTCGCGTCGGCCTTGGGCGCCGGCTTCGCCTTGGACGTGGGGGTGAGGGCTCTCGCCATCCTTTAGATCCCTTCGCGGCGCAGAAAGTAATGGCCCGGCCGCTGCTCGCACAAGCCTTCCAGCTCCAGCGCCAGGAGTCCGGCCAGCGCCGCGCTCACCGGGAGGCCCGCCGCGCCGGCGACCTCCCCCGCGTGGCGCGGCGTCTTCCCGAGGGCCCCGAGCAGCGCGCTCCCCTCGCAGGAGAGGGCGGGCAGGGTGCGCTGCGACCGCGCCTCGGCGAGCCCCATCTCGGCGAGCACGTCGGCCGCGCTCGTGACCAGGCGGGCGCCGCCGCGGAGGAG
>JAEYOU010000172.1 GCA_023411405.1 Pseudomonadota bacterium
GCGCGGCAGCGCGCCGCCGCGCGCGCGCCCGCCGTCGAGCGCGCCGGCGCCGTGGAGGCACGCCCCGCATGACCGCGCCCGTCCGCATCCTGATCTTCCAGAACCGCTTCCTCCTCGGTGGCCAGGAGCGGCAGACCGTCCTGAACGTCCTCAGCATGGACCGATCGCGGTTCGAGCCGGTCGTGGCCTGCCTCCATCGCGAGGGCGAGCACCTCGAGGATCTCCGCGCCGCCGGCGTCGAGCCGGTCGTGTTCGACATCGGCCGGAAGATGCTCCGGCCGCGGGTGGCGCTCCAGGTGGCCCGCCTCGCCCGGTTCCTGCGGGCGCAGGGCATCGCGGTGGTCCACGCGCAGGACATCTACACGAACGCGCTCGGCCTCATGGCCGCGCGCGCCGCCGGCGTCCCGGCGATCGTCACGCGCGTCGACCTCGGCCATCACATCACCGGCTACCGCCGGCCGCTCACCCGCAGGGTGTGCCAGGCCGCGGATCGCGTCCTCGTGAACGCGATGTGCATCCGCGACCTCGTCGTGCGGGAGGGCGTCGAGCCGGACCGCGTCGCGGTCGTGCGGAACGGGCTGGAGATCGCGACCTTCGACGAGGCCGCCCGGTCCGAGCCCTCCCCCGCCCCGCCCCCCGGAGACTGGATCGTCTGCACCGGCAACATGCATCATCCGGTGAAGGGCCAGACGGATCTCCTCGTGGCCTTCCGCGAGGTGCTCAGGACCCGGCCCGCGGCGCGCCTCGTGCTCGTCGGCGACGGCGTGCGCCGCCCGCTGCTCGAGAAGCTCGCCCGGGAGCTGGGCGTCGCGGAGCGCGCGCACTTCCTGGGCTTCCGCCGGGACGGCCCAGCCCTCCTCGCCCGCGCCGCGGCCGGCGTGTCCGCGAGCCACGCCGAGGGGATCTCCAACGCCATCCTCGAGGCGATGGCCGCGCGCCTCCCCGTCGTCGCCACCGCCGTCGGCGGCACGCCCGAGCTCGTGCGCGACGGCGTCACCGGCTTCCTCGTCCCCCCCGGCTCCCCCGGCGCGCTCGCGCGCCGGCTCGAGGACGCCCTCGCCGACCCCGCCCGCGCCCGCCGCCTGGGGGAGCGCGGCCGCCGCGTGGTGGAGCGCGAGTTCGACGTCCGCCAGATGCGGCTCGGCTACGACGCGCTCTACGACGAGCTGGCCGCGTTCAAGGTGCCGCGCCTGGTGGCGGGGGTGGGGTGAGGCCGCTTTCGGCACGCTCGGCACGAGCGGGATGGAATGCTTGCCTGCGTACCGCGGCATCGCTCGCCCTTCGACAGGCTCAGGGCGAGCGGGAGGACGGATCCGATCGCGCCCGGGCTGGCGGCGAGCGGGGAATGCCCGAGCGCAGCCGCAGGGCTGGAACGCGCCACGGAAGCAGCAGCAGCCTCGAGCCCCCACCAGCAACCGGTGCCAGCGGACGGCCGCCCCTCGGCACCGCATGCCCATCCCCACCCTCGAGGCGTACGGGCCATGGACGCGCTGCTCCAGAGCGCGACCAGCGACCGCCCAGGAGCGAACGGGCCCGCCCCGGAGACCGGAGCGGGCCCGCCGAGAGGACGCGGCCGTCGGACTACGACGCGCCCCGCGACCCCAGCACCGCCGGGATCGTCTTGAGGCAGATCTGGATGTCCGTCCAGAGCGACCACTGGTCGATGTACTCGAGGTCGAGCTCCATCCAGCGGTCGAAGTCGATGTTGTTCCGCCCGCTGATCTGCCAGATGCAGGTGATGCCCGGCTTCACGGACAGGCGGCGGCGCTGCCAGCGCTTGTACTGGCGGACCTCGGACGGGAGCGGCGGGCGCGGGCCCACGATGCTCATCTCCCCCCGCAGCACGTTGAGGAACTGCGGGAACTCGTCGAGCGAGGTCCTGCGGATGAACCGGCCCACGCGCGTGATGCGTGGGTCGTTCTTCATCTTGAAGACCGGGCCGGACATCTCGTTCTGGGCGCGCAGCGACTCGAGGCGCGCCTCCGCGTCCACGTACATCGAGCGGAACTTCCAGATCCCGAAGGTGCGCCCCTGGAGCCCCACCCGCTTCTGCTTGAAGAAGACCGGGCCCCGCGAGTCGAGCTTGATGGCGAGCGCCACCCCCAGCAGCACCGGCGAGAGGATCAGGAGGACGAGGAAGCTCACCGCGACGTCGAAGGCGCGCTTCGCCGCCAGCGCGAGCTCGTCCGAGGGCGTGCGGGTGAGCGCGAGCATCGGCAGGCCGTTGAGGTCGCCGACGGACATGCGCGCGTTGCCGTAGCGGAGCACGTCGAGCGCGATGAGCACGCCCACCCCTTGCTCCTCGCACGTCTTGACCGCGTCCTCGATGGAGTGCAGCCGCTCGCGCGGCACCGCGAAGACCACGTCGTCGAGCACGTGCTCCTCGAGGATCTTCCCCAGATCGCCGACGCGGCCGAGGATGACGCAGTTCGGGTCGGCCGCGCGCGCCCCGTCCTCGAGCACGAACCCGGCGAGCTTCATCCCCCACTCCGGGTGCGAGCGCATGTTGGAGATGATCTCCGACGCCAGCTCGCCCGAGCCGACCACCGCGTAGTACCGGTGCGCGCCCGGGCTCATCCCGGCGGCGCGGGCCAGCGAGCGGAGGATGAGCCGGTTCGCGCAGACGAGCGTGAACGCGACGAGGAAGTACACGCCCGTGAGCAGGCGCGACATCCACTGCACCTTGGCGAAGAAGATGATCGCGAACACCGCGAACGCGACCAGCACCAGGGCGCGCGAGAGGCGCATCAGCTCGTCGCGGAGCGAGTGCGGGCGGACGTCGTAGACGCGGTAGACCCACGCCGACGCGCCCCACGCCACCACCACGAGGAGCAGCGGCAGCCAGTACGAGTCGAGGATCTCCCCGCGGCCCAGGTGCGCGTAGACGCCGAGCGCGAGCGGATACGCCAGCACGAAGGCGCCGAGATCGAAGAGGCGCGCCAGCGCCTCCGTGGGTCGCGCGTTGTAGTTCAGCATCGCCAAGAGTCCCCCCTCGCGCGCATCAGTGCCGCACTTCCTACTGCAATCGCAGGCCTCTTTGCAGGGAACAAACGTGGTCAACCCTGGGGGTGAAGCGTTCCAGAGTCACGCAGCCATGGCACACCTGCTTCACCATTCGTGAGGACCGTGCGGTTCCGTCCCCTTGGATCCCCCGCCTCACCACCGCGTGACGTGCTCGCTTCGAGTCACCCGAAAGCCTCGCGCGATCGCGCGCGCCGCGTCCCGGGGCCGCGGGACAGCGCGCCGCGGCCGTTCCCATGCGGGTCGACGCCGGCACCGGAGCGAGCAGCCCGCGTCGAGGGCCTGCTATGTTGCCGCACCGACGACGGGGAACCCTTGTGACGACGAGAGCGCACCTCATGAACGAGAGCTCGAACACCCTTCGACGTACCCGCTCCCTGCTCGCGCTCGGCGCCGCCCTGTCCGTGCTGGCCTGCCGCACGACCGGCGGGTTCGTCCGGGTCGAGGACTACGCGGAGCCCGCCGCGGGTCCGGACTACCGGATCGCCTCCGGCGACGTCCTCGCGGTGCGGGTCTGGAACCAGGAGTCGATGTCCAACCCGAACGCGCGGGTCCGCGACGATGGGCGCATCTCCGTCCCGTTCCTGCAGGACGTCGAGGTGGCGGGTCTCACTCCGGCCGATCTCTCCCAGCGGCTCCAGGCCAAGCTCAAGACGTACGTCGTGAATCCCGTCGTGACCGTCACGATCGAGGAGGCCCGCGCGCTGCGCGTGTCCGTGCTGGGCGAGGTGGCGCGCCCCGGACAGTACGAGCTCGAGCGCGGGGCCGGCGTCCTGGCGGCGCTGGCCGCGGCCGGCGGGATCACCGACTACGCCCACCGCGCCGGGATCTTCGTCCTGCGCACTCCCCTGGGTGCGAAGGGCCCCGTCCGGATCCAGTTCCGCTACGCCGCGCTGACCGGCGCCGAGCCAGCCGCAGCCGGGTTCCGGCTGCAACCCGGCGACGTGATCGTGGTCGAGTAGGTCATGCCGGTCGCGGCGGCGCTCCTCCTCGCGGCGGCCCTCGGCGCGGACGCGCGGCTCGAGACCGGGCTCCGGGTCGAGGCCCGCGCGCACCGCACCGAGCCGGCGCCGGCGGAGGGCTACGCGCTCGATCTCGCGGCCACCCCGAGGGCCTCCCTCGAGGTCCGCGGCGGAAGCCTCGCGCTCCTCGCGGGCTACGCGCCGCGCGTCGCCGTCGCCGACGCCGCGGGGGACGCGCTCCGCGAGGTCCTGCACGCGGGTGAGCTCCGCCTGCGGTGGCGCCCCGACTCCACCGCCGAGCTCGCGCTCTTCGGCGCGGGCAGCGCCGGACGGACGGACCTCGTCGCGTGGGACGTTCCCGGCGGGGGCGGCACGGGCTCCGATCCCACCGGCC
>JAEYOU010000220.1 GCA_023411405.1 Pseudomonadota bacterium
GCGTGGTTCCTCCCGCGGCACGGTCGCCGGCCGCCGGCGGTGGACGTCGCCGTCCTCACGGTCGGGCTCTGCGGGCTCGCGCTCGTCACCTGGGCCGCCGACGGGATCGCGGGCGTCGCCGCGGCGACGCTCCTCCTCGCGGTGGCGGGCGGGGGCGCGGTGCGGCGGCGGAGGGACAGCGAGCGGGGGACCTGAAGGGCCCCGAACGGGCGTTTCGGGCCCGCGGGGGAAGGTTTAGACGCAGTCTAAGCGCCGGACGATCACCAAGGAGCCCCTCCTCCATGAGCACCCCCGAATCGCCGTCCGACAAGCGAATCTCGTACCTGCCCACCCCCGGGCTCTCCTACGATCCGTCGGAGCCGAAGTACTGGGACCGGGCGGCGCTCGACGGCGAGGTCCAGCGCGCGTTCGAGATCTGTCACGGCTGCCGGATGTGCTTCAAGTACTGCGAGACCTTCCCCTCGCTCTTCTCGCTCATCGACGACACGCACGACGGCGACGTCCGCAAGCTCACCGCGGCGGAGACCGCGGGCGTCATGGACACGTGCTTCCAGTGCAAGCTGTGCGAGGTCCAGTGCCCCTACACCCCGCGCGACGGGCACGAGTTCCTGCTCGACTTCCCGAAGCTCGTCCACCGGTACCGCGGCGTCACGCGCAAGGGCACCCGGCGCTCGCTCCGCCAGCGTGTCCTCAATGACCCCGACGCGAGCGGGAAGATGGCGCGGAGGTCCGCGGGGCTCGCAAACGTGATGAACCGGAGCCGGGCGCTCCGCGTCCTCCTCGAGAAGACCGCCGGAGTGCACCGCGACAAGCTCCTGCCCGACTTCGCGTCCCAGGCGTTCGACGACTGGGCCGCCAAGCACGGCTACGTGAAGCCGGAGCCGGGCGGCGAGGCGGTGCTCTTCCAGACCTGCTACGTGCAGCACAACGAGACGCAGATCGGCAAGGACGCGCTCGCGGTGCTGAAGCGGTGCGGGGTGGACGTGCGCGTCGTGAAGGGGCTCGCCTGCTGCGGCATGCCGGCGTGGGAGCACGGCGACCTCGAGGCGGTGCGCCGGCAGGCGCACCGCGACCTCGACCTGCTCTCCCCGTACGTCGAGCGCGGCGCGAAGGTGCTGGTGGTGAACCCCACCTGCTCGATGATGATGCGCCGCGAGTGGCCGCACCTGCTCGAGGGCGAGGACCGCGCGCGCGCCGAGAAGCTCGCCGCGGCGGTGATGGACGTCTCCGAGTTCCTCTGGTCGATCCGGAACGAGCCCCGGTTCGACGCCGGATTCAAGTCGGCGCCGGCCAGCGGCAAGGTCGCCTACCACGCGCCGTGCCACCTGCGGGCCCAGGGCGTCGGGTTCAAGGGGCGCGACCTCGTCCGCCGGGTCCCCGGCGTCACCGTCACCGGCTCGGTCATCGAGTGTTGCGGCCACGACGGCACGTACGCCATGACCGTCGAGGGCTTCGCGCCGTCGATCCGCGTCGGAGGCAAGGCGTTCGAGGGCATGAAGGCGGCCGAGGCCGAGGTATGGGTCACCGACTGCCCGCTCGCCGCGCTCCAGTTCCAGCAGCACGCGGGCAAGAAGCCGATCCACCCCATGACGTTCCTCGCCCGCGCGTATCGGGAGGACGGGTTCGGGCGCGCCGAGCCGGCGGTCCTGCCGGGCGCGGGCGCGGGGAAGGAGAAGGACGAGTGAAGCCGGTACGCCGCGAGGAGATCCTCCCTCTGGACGTGTACGAGCGATCCCGCGACGAGATCCGCCGCGGCGTCATGGAGGCGAAGCGGCTGCGGCGCGTCACCGCCGGCGGCGTGCTCACCTTCCTGTTCGAGAACACCGCCACGATGCGCTACCAGGTTCAGGAGATGTGCCGGGCCGAGGGGCTCCGCCGCGAGGAGGAGATCGCCCACGAGCTCGAGACGTACAACGAGCTCCTGGGCGGGAAGGGCGAGCTCGGCGTCTCGCTGCTCATCGAGGAGGCCGACCCGGCGGAGCGCGATCGGAAGCTGCGGGCGTGGCTCGACCTGCCCCGGCACCTCTACGTGAAGCTCGAGGACGGCGAGAAGGTCCGGCCCCGCTTCGACGAGCGGCAGGTCGGCGAGGACCGCCTCTCCTCGGTGCAGTACCTCAAGTTCGACGTCCGGGGCCGCGTGCCCGTGGCGGTGGGCTCCGACCTGCCCGCGCTCTCCGTCGAGCAGCCCCTGGATCCGGCACAGCGCGAGGCGCTCGCGCAGGATCTCGCGTAACGGGGGCTGCGCCCCGCCCCAGGAGCGATGCTCCTGGGGCCCCACCCCAGGTGAACGAGCCGGCTGCGCATCGGGCCGCAGCCTTCCAGCGGGGGACGCGTACGGATCCGTGCAGGCTCTCGATAGGGCGACCGGATCCGTTCACCGGCAGCTATCGTCCGGAAGCGCAGGGTGATTTTTCTTCCGGAGGCGAGCAGGCGTCGGCCCGCCGCTGGACCCGCGTCCGTCAGAGTGGCAGGATGCCCACATCGACTCAGTCTTGCAGGCGCAAGACCACCGGGCAGGGCGTCGGCGGGTTCTTGTCCCCGGCGTGCGTGTCGCGCGGAGGCGCGAATGACAGTGGGCGTGGGCTCCGGCAACTTGCACTCCGTGCCCCTCGAGGCCCAGGAGCCGTCCGCCGATGCCGCGCCGAGCGATCTCGCGCCGGCGTCGTTCGATCTGTTCGCCGGTCACGATCGGCAGCCGATCCCCGGCCGGCTCGATCTGAACGAGGTCCGGCGGCTGCTCGACGAGGGCCGGTTCTGGACCGAGTACCAGCCGCTGGTCCACGCCCGCACCGGGAAGACCTCGGCGTTCGAGGCGCTGGCCCGCTTCTCCCACCGGGACGGCAGGCCTGTCGCCCCGGCCCGCGTCTTCTCGCTCCTCCACGCCGACCCCGGGCTGCTCGTCCGCGCCGAGCTCACCCTCAAGCTCCAGCAGGTCGAGCACGCGCCGCGCGCCCCGCTGTTCGTGAACCTCGACCCGGACTCCTGGACGCGCGCGGGCGATCGGAACCGGAACCCCTTCATGGCGCTCTTCGCCTCCGCCGGCGTCCGGATCGTGGTGGAGGTGACCGAGGCGCTCGCCACCGCCGACGTGGTCCGCTCGCAGCAGATGATCTCCGCGCTGCGGTCCCGCCGGATCTCGTTCGCGCTCGACGACATCGGCACGGCCAACGGGCTCATCTCGTTCGAGGCGATCGCGGACGCCGAGGTCCTCAAGTTCGATCGGACCCTCATCCCGCGCCTGCGGCACCCGCGCTGCCGCGCCCTGGTGAGCGCCCTCATCCACATGGCGCAGGAGACCGGCGCGCGGACGGTGCTCGAGGGCGTCGAGACCACCGGCGACTTCGTGGTCGCCCGGGACCTCGGGATCGACATGGTGCAGGGGTATCTGTTCCGAGATCGGGCCCGGGTGGCCGGGCGCTGAGCGGAGCAGGCTTCAGGCCTCAGGAGAGGACTGGCGCGCCTCGAGGCCGACGCCTGAGGCCCGGGCGGATCCCCGTGGACCTCTGCTCGGCAGTCCGGTAGACCCCCCCCATGCCCCTCGCGTTGATACCCTCGTTCGAGCTCCCGAGCCTCCACCTCGGCCCGGTCCACATCCAGTCGTTCGGCGTGCTCACCGCGCTCGGCGTGCTCACCGCGGTCTGGCTCTCGGGCCGGGCCGCGCGGCAGCTGGGCAAGGACCCGCAGGTCATCGTCGACTTCTCGGTCGTCGGGATCCTGGCCGGCGTCCTCGTCGGCCACCTCGTCCACGTGGGCTTCTACCACCCCGAGGAAGGCCGCGAGGCGCTCGGTCTCATCGGGAGGTGCCTCTCCGGCGGCGGCTGCAGCGGGGTGGGCGAGGCGTTCAAGGTGTGGGAGGGGCTCTCGTCGATGGGCGGGCTCGTGGGCGGCATCCTCGCCGCCGCGGTCTGGTTCCGCCACAAGAAGATCCCGTTCGCGCACTACTCCGACGCCTTCGCCCTCGGGATCGCGCCGGGCTGGGGCGTGGCGCGGGTCGGCTGCTTCACGGTCCACGACCACCCGGGCGTCCGGTCGGACTTCTTCCTCGCGGTGGAGATGAACGGGGTCCCGCGCCACGACCTCGGCCTGTACGAGGCGGTCCTCCTCTTCGCCCTCGCCGCGCTCCTCTGGACCCTGCACCGGCGCGACCTCCTGCGCGGCAGGCTGCTCCCGCTCCTGGCCGTGCTCTACGGCGCGGCCCGGTTCCTCCTCGACTTCCTCCGCGCGCGCCCGGGCGACGTGCGGTACGCGGACGGCCGCCTGTTCGGTCTCACCGCCGCGCAGTACATCGTGATCGCCCTCGTTGCCTACGGCGCCTGGCGGCTCTCGCGCCCCCGCCCGCCGGGCAGGGAGGCGGGGCAGGGCAAGGCGGCCTGATCGCATCGAGCGGTGCCGGGCGCGGGCACGGAGCGGACGATCGGACGTCCAGCGACGCGTGTAGAATGCACCGATGCCCCTGGCCCCCGGCCGAGAGCTCGCCCGCAGGGACGCCCTGGCGCGTACCCACGCCGGGGCGCAGCCCGGCCCGGAGGAGATCGCGGGTCTCGAGGCGCGGCTCCGCGGGATCCTCGACGAGGTCACCGCGCTCGACGTCGAGATCGAGAAGCTCTCGGCCGCGCTCGCCGACTTCTCGCGCGCCTGGGAGCATCAGCTCGGCCGTGCGTTCGCCGAGCGCGGGGTGGCCGAGCGGCTCGTGCGCCGCCTGACCGGGCTCGAGGACGCGCTCTTCGAGGAGTCGAACCGCGTCCGCGAGGCGGAGCCGGAGCCGCGGCGGCGGCGGGCGCAGCGGCGGACCCGGCACGCCTCGGC
>JAEYOU010000239.1 GCA_023411405.1 Pseudomonadota bacterium
GGCGCGAGGAGCAGGCGGGCAGGCGCGCACTCGACCGCGCGCTCCGCGACCACCGCGGCGGCCCCCAGCCTGGCGGCGGCGGCCGCGAACTCGTGGCCGTCCCGCTTGGCGCCGGGGAGGGCGAAGAAGCAGGCGCCCGGCACGACCTCGCGCGAGTCGCCGGTGATGCGCGTGATCTCGGGATCGTCGGCCAGATCCCCGCGGGCGCCGGTGGCGGCGATGAGGGTGGAGAGCTTCATGTCGTGTTCACCGAAGGCTTAGCATGCCAGGGACGTTCCAAGGCCGATTCTTCCGGCCGCGTGCGGGGTTGCGCGCGGCCGTGTCCGGCCGGACACGCGCCGCGCCATCTTACGTCAGCTCGCCGGAGCGAGCCTCATCCGCACCCGCGTCCCGCGGTCCACCGCCCGCCCGGGGGGAGGGCTCTGCTCGACCACCCGACCCGTCCCCCGGAGCTCCGCGCCGAGGCCGACCGTCTCCAGGGCCCGGATCGCGGCCCGGGCGGGCAGCCCCGCGAGCGATGGGACCGCGACCCGGCCGGTGCCCGACGCGGCGCCGGACCACTCCACGGCCGGGGGCCCGGGGACACCGTCGAGGCGGCTGGCTTCGGGCACGGGCGCGGGTCTCTGCGCAGCGAGGACCGGCTGCGGACGGACGTCGAGCACCCGGAGCGCGAACTCGGCGATCTCCTTGAACACCGGCGCCGCCACCTCGCCGCCGTGGTACTCGCCGCGCGGCTCGTCGAGGAAGACGCCGATGACCACGCGCGGCGCCTCCACGGGCGCGAAGCCGACGAACGAGCTGAAGTGGCGATCGCTGGAGTAGCCGCCGGAGACGCGGTCGACCTTCTGCGCCGTGCCGGTCTTGCCCGCGGCCCGCCAGCCGTCGAGCGCGGCCCGCCGGCCCGTCCCCTTCGGATCCTCGACCACGCCGACGAGCCAGCGGGTCATGAGCGCCGCCGTCTCGGCGGAGACGGCGCGGCCCAGCACCTCGGGCGCGCGCCGCTCGATCACCTCGCCCGTCGCGGCGTCCACGATCTGCCGGACGATGCGCGGCCGGAGCCGCACGCCGCCGTTCGCGAGGGCCGCCATCGCGTTCGTCACCTGGAGCGCCGTCGCGGTGATCGGCCCCTGGCCGAAGCTCTGGGTCGCGACCCCGACGGCGGACCCCGCGGAGAGGAGCTGCCCGCGGCTCTCGCCGGGGAGCTCGATGCCGGTCTTCTCGCCGAAGCCGAAGGCGCCGAGCGCGGCGCGGAGCCGCTCGCGGCCGAGCCGGGCGCCGATGCGCGCGCTGCCGACGTTGGAGCTCTGCGCGATGATCCGCGAGCCGCCCGCCCAGCCGAGGTTGGCGTGGTCGCGGATGACGTGGGCGCCGATCTGCATCTTGCCGTTGCCGCAGTCGATCGCGTCGAGCGGCCGGAAGACGCCGGCGTCGAGCGCGGCCGCGATGGAGAAGGCCTTCACCGTCGAGCCGGGCTCGAAGGCGTCCGCGACCGGCCGGTTCCGGAGCTGCTCGGCGGTGCGGCGGGCGTTGGGGTTGGGCACCGGCCAGCTCGCCATGGCGAGCACCTCGCCGGTGCGCGGATCGAGGACCACGGCCATGCCCGAGAGCGCGCGCGACGCGGCGACGGCGCGGCTGAGGGCGCGCTCGGCGGTCGCCTGGATCCCCTGGTCGAGCGTGAGGACCACGTGATCGCCCTGGCGCTCCTTGCCGGAGGGCGGGGGCTCCTCGAAGACGAGGTTGCCCGCGCCGTCGCGGATCGCGCGGACCTCGGCGCCGAACCCCTGGAGCCGCTCCTCCTGGCTGAGCTCGATGCCCTCGATGCCCGCGCCGTCGTCGCCCACCATGCCGAGGACGGTGCTGGCGAGCTCGAGCTTCGGGTAGTACCGGCGCGGCTCGGCCACGAGGGCGATCCCCGCCGGCCGCTCCTTCGCGAGCCACGCGCGCAGCGCCTGCTCGCGGTCGGGGAGGACGCGCCGCGCGATCCAGAGGAAGCGGCCGCCCCGGGCGGCGCGCTTGAGGAGCGGCGCGGGATCGACCTTCAGGAGACGCGCCGCCTGCCGGAGCCGGGCCTCGCCCTGCCGCCGGAGCTGCGCGGCCAGCTCCGGGTCCGCGGCGAGGACCTCGCGCCTCTTCCCGCTCGAGAACAGGAGCTCCGGATCGGCGTACACCGACTGCGCGTCGGCGCTCGCCGCGAGCGGGTTCCCGTTCCGGTCGGTGATGTCGCCGCGCCGCGGGCGGAGCTTCAGCTCGGACAGCCAGGGGCCCGACTCGAGGTCGTCGCGCACCACCTGGAGGTGGAAGGCGCGGACCGCGACCGCGCCGAAGCCGGCGGCGAGGAGCGCCCCGAGGAGGCCGATGCGGACCCCGACCCAGCGCGGCGTCCACGCCTGTCCTGGCGGTCTCATCTTGCCGGGGGGGCGTTCGCTTCGCTCTGCGCCCCCCCTGCGCTCGCCGCGCTTGCGAGAAATGGCCCCGCCGGCCGGGGAGGGTGACCATCCACCTTCCCGCCCGCCTGGCTCGGACCCGTGATGGCACGGTCCGGGCCGCCTGCCGCCCACACCGCACCCCGGTCCGGCGGTGCCAAGTTGAGCCTCGCGAGCTTCCCGCGCGCGGCCTGATCGAGCGCGCGGAACGAGGTGAGCATCGAGAGCTCGAGCTTGAGCTGATCCTGCGCGCCCACGAGGCGCGCGTGCTCCGCCTGGAGCGCGGAGAGCTGATAGCCCGCCTCCAGGACGCGCGTACGCGACCAGACGTGGAAGACGCCGAGGGCCGCGACGAGGGCGGCGAGGAGGGCGAGCTTGAGGCCTCCCACGCCGATGGTCGCGCCCGGTCGCGCGCCTCTGTGCGAACGCCCTCTCATGGCAGCTTCTCCATCTTGCTGGTGGGGCCGAGAAGCCGGCCCCCCCAGGCCCCCCGCTCGCTCCGGGGCAGGCTCATCCGCCTGCCCCTGCGCTCGGGCGATCTCGCTGGGTGGGCACTCGCTTCGCTCGCGCCCCCCCAGGCCCCCCGC
>JAEYOU010000248.1 GCA_023411405.1 Pseudomonadota bacterium
CCGCCGAGAAGCGTGCGAGCGCGAGCGCGACCGCCTGCTCCTCTGCCGTCGAGAGGTGCGCGCGCGGCTCGGCGCCGTACTGCCCGGCGGCGAGGGCCGGGACCGCGACGGCCGGAGGGCCGAGCGCAGCGAGGACGGCGGCGAGGTGCCGGAGGCGGGTGGCGCGAGCCATCGTCAGCGCGGAGGTTGGACCCGGATGTGCAACCCCGGGGCGGCGCCCTTGCCGAGGCGCGCCTCGATGCGGGCGCAGATCTCGGGGGCGAGCAGCGCGAGCTGGTCCGCCCAGGCGGCCGTGCGGACGAGCACCAGGAGGCGGCCGTCCTCGAGAGCCCCTCGCAGCGAGGCCTCCCGGGCGAACCGGGGCCCGCAGGCGTCGGCGAACGCTGCCGCGATCGCCGCGGCGCGCGCCTCGGGCCTGGGCGCGAGGGCGTCGGTGAGGGCTGCGGCGAGGGTTCTCCTGCGTCCTCTCATGAGAATCGTGAAGCTAGACGGGGCCGGTGCTGCGCACAATGACGCGCCCGGTCACGCAGCGTCTGCCCCCGATGCGGCACCCGGCCACACGTCGACCTGTTGTCTCCCCGTTTGTGGTACGTTCCCTCGAATTCATCGGAGGAGGCGGGCTCCGCCCGCCGACGGGGCGAGGGCGAAGCCCGAGCAATTTGCGAGGCGAGGTCAGGTGTTTCGGGTTCAGATCGCCGCGCCGCTCGAGGGCGCGGGACAGAGACGGGAGAGAGGTTCGCGCACCTTGCGCCCCCTGTCCACCCGCGACGACCGCAGGCGACACAACCTCACCTGGCTCGTCCACCTGCACTGGTGGGCCATCCTGGGCCAGGCGGTCCTCGTCGCCGCCGCCGCGATCTTCCCGCAGCTCGGCCTCCCCCTCGTGCCGCTCGCGATCCTGCTCGGGATCGAGCTCGTCGGGAACGTGGTGCTCTGGGCGATCTCCCGGCGGGTGCGGGCGACCGATCGCGTGATCGCCGCGGTGATGGTCGCGGACGCGCTGGTGCTCACGGCCGTGCTCGACCTCACCGGCGGCACCGCCAACCCGTTCTCGACGCTCTACCTCGTCGACGTCGCGCTGGCGGCGGTCCTCCTCCCCCCGCGCTGGTCGTGGGTGATCCTGGTCGCGTCGCTCGGGGGGTTCGGGGCGCTCTTCCTCCACGAGCGGTTCGCGGGCGTCGCGCACAACATCCACCCCACCATCGGCCGCGAGGCGCTCATCCGCGCGCACCTGTGGGGCGTGTGGGTCGCGCTCGCCGTCGCGGCGATCATCGTCGTCTTCTTCGTCCACCGGCTCACGTACACGCTCTCGCTGCGCGAGCGCGAGCTGCTCGAGACGCGCACGCGGGCCGACCAGCGCGAGAAGCTCGCCGGGCTCGCGACGCTCGCCGCCGGGGCCGCCCACGAGCTCTCGACGCCCCTCGGCACGATCGCCATCGTGACCAAGGAGCTCCAGCGTTCGCTCGCGGAGAAGGTCTCGCCGGAGGTGCGCGCGGACCTGCAGCTCGTCCGGGATCAGATCGCCCGCTGCCGCGAGATCCTCGACCGGATGTCGGCGCAGTCCGGGGCGAACATGGGGGAGTCGTTCGTCCGGATCGCGGTGCCGGGCTGGGTCGAGCAGGCGCTGGCCGGGCTCGTCGCCCGCGATCGGATCCGCGTGGAGATCGCCCCCCCGGCCGCCGAGAACGCGATCTTCGGGCCGCCGAAGGCCCTCGCGGAGACGCTGCGAAACCTCCTGAAGAACGCGGTGCAGGCGTCGCCGCCGGAGCTGCCGGTCGCGCTCCGCGTCGACGCCGAGGACGGCCGCGTCCGGGCCACCGTCTCCGACAAGGGCAAGGGCATGCCGCCCGACGTGCTGGCCCGCGTGGGCGAGCCGTTCTTCACCACCAAGGTTCCGGGCGAGGGAATGGGCCTCGGGCTGTTCCTCACCCGTGCGCTCGCCGAGCAGCTCGGCGGCGAGTTCCGTATCACCTCCGCCCCCGGAGTCGGGACGGAAGCCACGATAGAGCTGCCGGCCACGCAGGCCGGCGAGAGGAGCGCAGAATGACGACCGAAGAGAACCAGGAAACCCTGCCCAGCATCCTGCTCGTGGACGACGACGAGGTGCTCCGGGAGCGCCTCGCGACCGCCATCCGCGACCGCGGCTACGAGGTCCGCACCGCCGGATCGGCCGAGGAGGCGCTGCGCGAGGCCGCGAAGGACTCGCCGGAGATGGCGGTGGTCGATCTCAAGATGCCGGGCGGCTCCGGCCTCGACGTCCTGCGCGAGCTGCGGCGGCAGGATCCCTCCACCCGCGTGCTCATGCTGACGGGCTACGGCTCGATCGCCACGGCCGTCGAGGCGGTGCGCGAGGGCGCGGTGGGGTACCTGCCGAAGCCGGCCGACGCGGACGAGATCCTCGCCGCGCTGCACGGCACGAACACGGCCAAGGAGAAGGGCATCGAGACGCCCTCGCTCGCCCGGGCGGAGTGGGAGCACATCCAGCGCGTGCTCACCGACTGCGGCGGCAACATCTCCGAGGCCGCCCGGCGGCTCGGCATCCACCGCCGCTCGCTTCAGCGGAAGCTGCACAAGTATCCGCCGAGTCGTTGAAGCGGGGGCTGCGCCCCCGCCCCGCCGGCGTGGGCGTCGGGGCCGCAACGATCTTGCCGGGGGACGCGGTCGCGTCCCCCGGACCCCCGGGTGCTGCGCTGGGTCCCGGCGCGCGCTCCATCCGGGCCGAACCTTTTCGGCCCCGTCCGGATCACATCTTCCAGAGGCGGGCGCCACGGCGGCGCCGCCCGGAAGGGACGACCGGATGGCCACGCTGACCGTCACTCAGGCGAACTTCAAAGAGACGATCGAGAAGGGCGGGATCGTCCTCGTCGACTGGTGGGCCCCCTGGTGCGGCCCCTGCCGCATGTTCGGCCCCATCTACGAGAAGGTCTCGGCCAAGCACCCGGACGTCACCTTCGCCAAGGTGAACACCGAGGACGAGCAGGAGCTCGCCGGGATGTTCGACATCCGCTCGATCCCGACCCTCATGATCCTGCGCGACGGGGTGCTGCTCTTCTCGCAGCCGGGCGCGCTGCCGGAGGCCGCGCTCGAGGACCTCGTCGGGAAGGTGCGCGCGCTGGACATGGAGAAGGTCCGCGCGGAGATCGCGGAGCACGAGCGGAAGCACGCGGACGAAGCGGCGCGCTGACCCGTCCGCGGGGCTCCGCGGGGCGTGCCCACGAGGTGGGTGTCAGACCGGCTTGCTAGCTGAACGAACGAGCAGTACCGTTCAGCGTGGAGCCGTCGGACATGCGGATCGCCCTGCCAGACGATCGCCGTCGCATCCTCACCGAGCTGCAGGAGTCGATCCGGCGCATCGAGCGCCGGCCTGCGCGGCGTGGGGGCGGGGTGCCGTGCGGAGTCGCGGACGTCGACGCCGCAGCGCCGGACGGCTTCCCGCGTGGCGCGATCAGCGAGCTCGCAGGAGGGCCGGCGAGCGGCAAGACCGCGGTCGCGCTGTCGCTCCTCGCCGGGCTCGGGCCCGAGGAGCTGTTCGCCTGGGTGGACGGCCGCGGCGAGCTCTACCCACCCGCGGCAGCGGCGCGCGGGGTGGACCTCGGGCGGTTGCTCATCGTGCGGCCGGGCGCCGTTCCGGAATCCGCATCTGCCCAGGCACCGCTCTGGGCAGCGGAGGCGCTGCTCGGGTCCTCTGCGTTCGCGGCGGTGGTGATCGACGTCCCGGTCCCCCGGGTCGAGCGCGGGTGGGACGCGACGGCGCGCCGACTCCAGGCGGCGGCGGAGAAGGGCGGAGCGGTGGGGCTCTGGCTCGCGTCGCCGCGGGCGCAGGCGCGGCTGCCGGCGACGCTGCGGCTCGAGCTCGAGGCCGACGGCGAGCGGGTGCGGGCGCGTCGGATGGTGGGGGGGATCGGCCGTGTGGCCTGATCCGCGCCGCCCCGGCGCTGCGCCGCCGCTCGCCGACGGCCGGGCGCCGCGCGTGCTGGCGCTGCACGTGCCAGAGCTGCCGCTGCAGCGGCTCCGGCGTTCGTCCTTCGACTCCACCTGCCCTGAGCGTAGCGCCCCGCCCGCAGGCAGGGCGCGGAGTCGAAGGGCTCAGGACGAACGGACCGGAAGCCCCACTGCGATCCTCGACGAGGGCCTCGTCGTCTGCTGCGACGGCGAGGCGCGCGCGGCCGGGGTGCTGCCAGGGATGACGGCCGCCCAGGCGCTCGGAGCGCTCGGGCGGCTCGCGCTCGTGCCGCTCGACGCGGCCGGCGATCGCGCGGCGCTCCGGGCGCTCGCGGAGGCGCTGCTCGCGCTCGCCCCGGTGGTGGAGGTCTCCCCGCCGGACGCGCTCCTCCTGGACGCGAGCGCGGCCCATGTCGTCTCGGGGCTCGGGGTCTCCGCGGCCGGGACCGAGCGGGCGGAGCGGGAGCTCGCGGCGCGTGCGCTCGCGGTCGTGCAGGAG
>JAEYOU010000258.1 GCA_023411405.1 Pseudomonadota bacterium
CGCCCGCGGCGTCGTTCCGGACCCAGCCGGCGAGCCCGAGCTCGCGCGCGAGGCGGAAGACGAACGGGCGGAATCCGACGCCCTGCACCGTGCCGGTGATCGTGAAGCGGCGGCCGAGGCGGGCCATCGCGGCCAGCCTACTCCGCGCGACGGGCCGGTGACAGCCCGCAGGAGGGAGCGGCGCGCGACCGGCGCGGCGGCGGAGCCCTCGTCAGCCCCGCGCCGGACGGCCCGCCCGGAGGTGGCGCCAGAGCGAGACGGCGAGGCCGAGCACGGTGAGCGGCACCGCGAACCAGAGCATCACCGCGGAGAAGACCGGGAGCGCGTCGTGCTGTGCGGCCTTCAGGATCAGGTACGCGGTGTACGCGGCGTAGTAGCCGAGGAAGAGCGCGCCCTCCCAGCGCGCGATCCCCATGCCCGAGAGGAAGATCGGCAGGCACGCGACCGCGACCGCGGTCATCAGGGGGATGTCGAAGGCCAGGATCGCGGGGTCCACGGCGAGGCCCGTCCCGCCGGCGCCGGCGACGAGGCCGGAGACGCCGAGGATGCAGACGACGTTGTAGATGTTGGACCCGACGACGTTGCCGATGGCGATGTCCCGCTCGCCCCGGAGCGTCGCGACGATCGAGGTCGCCACCTCCGGCATCGAGGTCCCGGCGGCCACGATGGTGAGGCCGATGACGAGGTCGGAGACACCCAGCGTCCGGGCGAGCGCGACGGCGCCGTCGACGAACCAGCGGCCCCCGAGGACGAGCAGCACGAGGCCCGCCGCGACCAGGATCAGCGACACGACGAGCGCCTTCGGGCCGCGCGCCGGGGCGTCGGCCGCCGGGCCCGCGTCGCCCGCCTGGCGCTCCGCAGTCTCCCTGCGCGACCGGCGGATCGTCCAGAACGAGTAGATCGGGGCGCCGGCGAACAGCACCGCCGCGTCCCACCACTGGAGGCGGCCGTCCGCCGCGAGCACCCAGAGGAGGATCGAGACGCCGATCATGATCGGGACCTCGAGCCGGACGAGCTGGCGCGCGACGACGAGCGGCGCGAGGAGCGCCGACACGCCCAGGATGAGGAGGACATTGAAGACGTTCGACCCGACCACGTTGCCGACGGCGAGGTCCGGGTTGCCGGCGAGGACCGACTTCACGGACACGACGAGCTCGGGCGTCGACGTGCCGTAGGCGACCACCGTGAGCCCGACGACGAGCGGCGAGATGCCCGCCATGAGGGCGAGCCGCGCGGCGCCGCGGACGAGGGCCTCGGCGCCGGCGGTCAGGACGGCGAGGCCGCCGAGGAGGGCGAGGGCGATGGGCCAGGCGGGCATGGGCGGCTCGTTCCTCCGGGTACACGACCTACCGGTCGTTGGCCGCCAGCTCCGGCGCGACGAGCGGCCGCGGCAGCGGCTCGACCGGCGCGAGGTCGGGGAGCGCCAGCCCTTCGGGCGCGGCCGCGAGCTCCTCGAACTTCCGCGTCTGCGGGAGCACGCGCGCCTCGAGCGAGCCGACCGCCTTGTTGTAGGCGTCCACGGTCTGGGTGATGCTCCGCCCCAGCCGCGCGAAGTGGCCGCCGAGATCGGCGATCCGCTTGTAGAGCTCGCGCCCCAGGGCCGACACCTGCTCCGCGTTCTCGGCCGCGGCCTCCTTCTGCCAGCCGTACGCGACGGCCTTGAGGAGCGCGATGAGCGTCGTCGGCGTGGCGAGGAAGATCCGCCGCTCGGCCGCGGCCTCGAGGAGCGACGGGTCGGCCTCGAGCGCCGCCGAGTAGAAGTTCTCGCCGGGGAGGAAGAGGATCGCGAACTCCGGCGTCGGCTGGAACTGCTCCCAGTAGCTCTTCCTCGAGAGCGCGGCGACGTGGGCCCGGATCTGGCGCGCGTGATCCCCGAGCTTCGCCGTCCGCGTCGCGTCGTCCCTGGCCTCCATCGCCTCGAGGTAGGCCGCGAGGGGCGCCTTCGCGTCCACCACGACGTCGCGCCCGCCGGGCAGGTGGACGACCAGATCGGGCCGGAGCCGCCCCGCGTCCCCGTCGACCGTCTGCTGCTCGTGGAAGTCGCAGTGGTCGATCATGCCGGCGAGCTCCACCACCCGCTTGAGCTGCAGCTCGCCCCAGCGCCCGCGGACCTGCGGCGCGCGGAGCGCGCGGACGAGGTTCCCCGCCTCGGCGCGCAGCTCGCCCTGCGCCTCCGCCATCCCGCGGAGCTGCGCGGTGAGCGCGCCGTAGGCCCCCTCCCGCGCCTTCTCCAGCTCCCGGAGCTGCCCGTCGAGCTTCCCCAGCCCATCCTTCACCGGGGCGAGGAGCTCCGCGATCGAGCGCTCGCGCTTCTCCAGATCCCCGCGCGCGCCCTCCTGGTACTTCTCGAGGCTCGTCCGCGCGAGCGCGAGGAACGACGCGCTCGACTCGCGCAGCGCCTCCGCCGAGAGCGCCTTGAACGCGTCGGTCAGCCGCGCGCGCGCGTCCTCGACGAGCGCGAGCTTCTCCTCGGCCGCCGCTCGCTCGGCGTCGCGCCGCGCCTCCGCCTCGGC
>JAEYOU010000264.1 GCA_023411405.1 Pseudomonadota bacterium
CGCCGGTGGCCACCGCGCTCACGGTCGCGGCGGCGGCGCTGTTCGCCGCGGCGATGGGGGCCGTCGCCGGCTGGGGGTTCCGGCGGCTGGCGGCGTTCGAGATCGTCGCGGCGCTGCTCGCCTGGGCCGCCGTCCTCGAGCTCCGGCTCTGGCTGGGGCCGCTCCCGGCGCTCCTCGCCGGGCTCGCCGCGCAGGGGACGTTCATCCTCCACCTGAGCCTCGTCGGCCTGGGGATCTTCGCGGCGATCGCGGTGTTCCTCGGCTCGTCGGTCGCGTTCCTCTTCGCCGGGACCGGCAAGGCCGAGCTCTCGTTCTCCTACGAGAGCTACGTCGCGCGGAGCCACCTGAGGCTCGGCTGGCGGACGCTCGTCCTGCTCTTCGCCTTCGTCCTCACCGGGATCGTGCCCGGGATCCTCTTCATCCTGGTCCGGTCCTTCCTGCGCGCCGCCGCCGAGCGGCGGGCCTACGTCCGCGGCGAGCTGGTGCGCACGCCGCGCATGCCGGCGACGCTCCTCATGACGCTGATCTCCATCGGCGCCGTGGCGTTCGGGGTCTCGGCCGTCATCGTCGTCCTCTCGGTCATGAGCGGCTTCAGCGCCGACCTGAAGCGCAAGATCCTCGGCCACACCGCGCACGGGATGGTGCAGAGCTACGGTCAGGACGACTTCGGCGACTGGCGCGAGGTCCGGCGGAAGACGCTCGGGGTGAAGGGCGTGGAGAGCGCGACGCCGTTCCTCTACCAGGAGGTGATGCTCTCCTCGGGGCAGAACCTGACCGGCGCCATCCTGAAGGGGATCGACCCCGGGACCGTGGGGACGGTCATCGACCTCCCCCAGAGCATGGAGGCGGGCCGGCTCGAGTGGCTCACCGCGCCCGCGGAGATCCCGTCCGCGCGCCGAGACGGCGCGGAGGCCGCGCCGCCCTCCGGCCGCACGCTGCCGGGCATCCTCCTCGGCCGCGGGCTCGCGCAGTCCCTGCGCGTGATGGTGGGCGATCCGGTGAACGTGCTCTCGCCGTTCGGCGACCTCGGCCCCACCGGGCCGCAGCCGAAGAGCCGGCCCTTCCGCGTGGCCGGCGTCTTCTACAGCGGGATGTACGAGTACGACACCAAGTTCGCGTACCTCGATCTCGAGGCGGCGCAGCGCTTCTTCGGCGCGGCCTCCGCGACCGGCCTCGAGGTGAAGCTCGTCGAGCCCGAGGCCGCCCGCGCGGTGATGGACCGGGTCGTGTTCGCGCTGGGCCAGTGGCCGTACTACGCCCGGGACTGGAGCGAGATGAACCGCCCTCTGTTCGCCGCCCTCCAGCAGGAGAAGGTGGCGATGGCGGTCGTGATGGGCTTCCTCATCCAGCTCGCCACGTTCACCATCGTCGCCACCCTGATCATGATGGTGCTGGAGAAGCGGCGCGAGATCGCGGTGCTCAAGTCGATGGGGGCGGGCGTGCCCGGCATCATGCGGATCTTCGTGATCGAGGGGCTGGTCATCGGCGGCCTGGGCGCCCTGTTCGGCGTGCTCCTCGGCCTCGTCTTCTGCTTCGCGATCGACAAGCGGATCCCGCTCAACCCGGAGATCTACTACATCACCTCGCTGCCGGTGCTCATCGACGCGACGCAGGTGGCGCTCGCGGGGCTGGGCGCGGTCGTCCTCTCGTACCTCGCCACCCTCTACCCCGCCAGCAAGGCGGCGCGCCTCCACCCCGTGGACGGCCTCCGGAGCGAGTGATGCCGGCCCCGCTCGTTCGCATCGAGGGTCTGGAGAAGGCCTACCTCACCGGCGCGCGGCGGCTCGAGGTGCTGCGCGGCGTCGACGTCGAGATCGCCGCGGGCGAGCTGGTCGCGCTCACCGGCCCGTCCGGCGCCGGGAAGAGCACGTTCCTGCACCTCCTGGGCACGCTCGACGTCCCCACGCGCGGCCGGATCCTCTTCGACGGCCGCGACGTCTTCGATCAGGACGAGGACGAGCGCGCGCGGTTCCGGAGCGAGAGCATCGGCTTCGTCTTCCAGAGCCACCACCTGCTCGCGGAGTTCACCGCCCTGGAGAACGCGATGATGCCGGCGCTCATCCGCCGCACGCCGCGGGAGCAGGCCCGGCGCCGGGCGGCCGAGGTGCTGGGGCTGGTCGGGCTCGCCGAGCGCGCGGAGCATCGCCCCGGGGAGCTCTCCGGCGGCGAGCAGCAACGGGTGGCCATCGCGCGGGCCCTCTGCCTCGCCCCGCGGCTCCTGCTCGCCGACGAGCCGACCGGGAACCTCGACCCCCAGACGGCCGAGGGCATCCACCAGCTCCTCGTCGACCTGAACGCGCGGACCGGGATCACCGCGGTGGTGGTCACCCACAACGAGCGGCTCGCGGGCGAGCTCCCGCGGCGGCTGCGGCTGCTCCAGGGGCGGCTGGTGTGAGCCTCCCCGCAGGGACCGCCGCCGGACGATCCCGTTTGAGCTTTTCCGGGGCCCGGTCTAGATTCCCCGGCTCCGTGGCGATCCTTCGAACGACGCTCCTGGGGCTCTTGGCTGCGCTCCTCGTGGCCCCGGCCGCGATCCGCGCCGCCGACGTGGTGGTGAAGGACGTCCGGATCGAGGGCAACCGCCGCACCGATCCCGGGGCCATCCGCGCCGCCATCCGCACCCAGCCCGGCAAGCCGCTCGACCTCGACCAGGTCGACGCGGACATCCAGGCGCTGATGAAGATCGGCGCCCTGGCGGACGTGGTGGTCGAGCTGGAGGGTTCGCCGGCCGCGCCGGTGGTCGTCTTCCGCGTCGCCGAGCGCCCCACGGTCCGGGAGGTCCAGACCGTCGGCAACGCGGAGCTGAAGGGCGACGATCTGAAGGACGCGATCTCGCTCAAGCCCAACGCCGTCTACGACCGCGCCGCCGCCGACAAGGACGTGCGGGCGATCCAGAAGGCGTACGCGGACAAGGGGTACTTCCTCGCCGAGGTCACGGTGAAGACGGAGGACGCGCCCGACAACCAGGTGGACGTCACGTACCTGGTGAACGAGCACGCCAAGGTCGAGATCAAGGAGCTCCGCTTCGTCGGCAACCACAACGTGCCGCGGGAGGACCTGCTCCCGTTCATCCAGAACCGCGAGGGCGGGCTGCTCCCGTGGTCCGGCGGCGGCACCTTCCGCGAGGAGGCGCTGGACATGGACGCCCAGAGCGTCCAGGCCGTGTACCTCGAGCGCGGCTACGTGGAGGCGAGGGTCGGCAAGCCGTCGGTCCAGCTCTCGGCGGACCGGCGTCACATCTTCGTCACCATCCCGATCGTCGAGGGGCGGCAGTACGACATCGGGAAGGTGTCGTTCAGCGGCGAGCTGCTCGACCAGCAGAAGGCGCTCCAGAAGGTCCAGAAGCTCCGCACCGGCGATCGCTTCCGTCGCTCCCAGGTGGCCGGCACGCTCCTCGCGATCCAGGACGTGTACCGGGATCTGGGCTACGCGTACGTGAACGTCGAGCCGCGCACGCGCCCGCACCCGGAGACGCGGCGGGTGGATCTGGAGTTCGAGGTGCAGCCCGGCCAGCTCGTGCGCATCGGTCGGATCGACGTCGTCGGGAACCTCAAGACGCGCGACAAGGTCATCCGGCGCGAGCTGCGCGTGTACGAGGGTGAGCTCTTCAGCGGGACCGGGTTCAAGGCCTCCCGGGACCGGGTGATGGCGCTCGGGTTCTTCGAGACGGTGGACATCGCCCAGACCCGCCGCTCGCCGGACACGATGGACCTCATCGTCACCGTGAAGGAGCGGCCCACCGGCTCGTTCCAGGTCGGCGCGGGCTACTCCTCGTCGGAGAACTTCGTCCTCACCGGCCAGATCGCGCAGCAGAACTTCTTCGGGTGGGGCAACAGCCTGTCCCTGCAGATCCAGTACTCGTCGGTCCGGCAGCTCGGCCAGATCAGCTTCCAGGAGCCGTACTTCCTCGACACGCGCTGGGCCTTCTCGTTCGACCTCTACGCGAACCAGTCCGAGTACACCGCGTTCACCCGGAGCGCCGTGGGCGGCTCGCTCACCTGGGGCTACGAGCTCGCCGGCCTGGGCCGGTTCTGGGACCTCGCGAAGCGGCTCGAGGACGTGCGCCTCTTCGCCACTTACACGGACGAGCGGGTGAGCGTCTCGACGAGCAACGAGGTCGAGCTCGCGCGCGCGAGCGGCTCCGGCAACACGAGCTCGCTCAAGCTGACGCTCAACGCCGACAAGCGCGACAACCGGATCACCCCGAGCTCCGGGTGGTACGGCTCCTTCTCGTTCGAGACCGCGCCGCAGTGGCTCTCGCCGCGGTGGCTCTTCGGGCGGGACGTCAACCTCTTCAACCGCTACACGCTCGACCTCCGCGGCTACCGGCGGCTCGGGCGGGGGTTCGTGGGCCGGGTCCGGCTCAACATGGGGTGGCTCCAGTCGCTCACCGACGAGGGCGTGCCGCTCTCCGAGCTCTACTTCCTCGGCGGCGTGAACTCCGTCCGCGGGTACCAGCTCAACTCCATCGCCCCGCACGCGGTGCAGGCCTGCAGCGACTCGCCGTTCGCCGACCTCTGCACGATCAACGGTGAGGGGTACCAGCAGGTGATCCTCAACGTCGAGGCCGAGTTCCCGCTCGCCGAGAAGGCGGGCATCCGTGGGGTGGTCTTCTTCGACGCGGGCAACGCCTTCCCCGCCGGCAGCTACCGCGACGATCGCGTCTCGCTCAACCTGTACAAGTCCGTGGGGCTCGGCTTCCGCTGGCAGAGCCCGCTGGGCCCGCTCCGGTTCGAGTGGGGCATCCCCCTCGATCGGCGGAAGAACGTGGTCGGCGACTACATCGACGAGCCGCTCGATTTCCAGTTCACGATCGGAAACTTCTTCTAGCCCCGTACGTTCTTCCGTTGGAGGCACACATGCGCAAGACCCTCACCGCCGTCCTCGCCGCCCTCGCCTTCGCGCCCGCCGCATGGGCCGCAGAGTCCCGCGTGGCCGTCATCGACTTCCAGCGCGCCGGGACCGACTGCGACGAGGGCAAGGCGATCATCGCCGCCCTCAAGAAGGAGATGGAGGAGAAGCAGAAGCAGCTCGACGCGAAGCAGAAGGCGTTCGCCGACATGCGCGCCGACTTCGAGAAGCAGGCCAGCCTGATGAACGATCAGGCGAAGCAGCAGAAGGTGGGCGAGCTCGAGAAGACCGCCCAGGACCTGCAGCAGACCTACCTCCAGCTCCAGCGCGAGTTCGGGGAGCGCGAGCAGGAGGCCTCGAAGGGCGTGGCCCAGCGGCTCCGGCAGCTCGTGAAGGAGATCGCGGAGAGCGGCAACATCCAGCTGGTGGTGGACAAGCCCGCGGTCGTCTTCGCCGAGCCCACCCTCGACATCACCAACGAGGTGATCCGGAAGTACAACCTCAAGTACCCCGCCAAGGGAGGCGCGAAGCCCGCCGCGGGCACCAAGCCGGCGAAGTCGGCGGGCGGCAAGTAGGCGCGCCGTGATCTTCACGCTCGCGGAGCTCGCGGAGCGGGTCGGCGGGACGGCGGAGGGCGACCCGGCGCTGCGCCTCGAGGGCGTGGCCGCGCTCGAGGACGCCGGTCCCACGCACGTCTCGTTCTTCTCGAACCGCAAGTACCGGGTCGCCTTCGAGGCCTCGCGCGCCGGGACGGTGGTGGTCGAGCCCGACGAGAAGGTGCCGGCGGGGCGCGCCGTGCTGCGCGTCCGCAACGCCTACCTCGCGTTCGCCAAGCTCACGACCCTCTTCCACCCGCCGCCCGCGGCCGCGCCCGAGATCGCGCCCTCCGCGGTGGTCCACCCCGCGGCCCGGGTGCACCCGTCGGCGCAGGTGCTGCCCCTCGCGACGATCGCAGCCGGCGCGGAGGTCGGGCCCCGGACGATCGTCGGGCCGGGCGTGCACCTCGGCGAGGGCGCGCGCGTCGGCGCCGACTGCCTGCTCCACCCGGGCGTCGTGGTGCGCGAGCGGTGCGTGCTCGGGGACCGCGTGATCGTGCAGCCCGGCGCCGTGATCGGCTCCGACGGCTTCGGCTTCGCGTTCGACCCCGAGGGCGAGGGTCAGGGGCCGCGGCACTACAAGTTCCCGCAGATCGGGATCGTCGTCATCGAGGATGACGTCGAGCTCGGCGCCGGCACCTGCGTCGACCGTGCGGCGCTGGGGGTCACGCGGATCGGACGCGGCACCAAGATCGACAACCTCGTCCAGATCGCGCACAACGTCGAGATCGGCCCGCTCTCGCTCCTGGTCAGCCAGGCCGGGGTCGCCGGCTCGACCAAGCTGGGCATGGGCGTGGTGCTCGGCGGCCAGGTGGGCGTGGTCGGCCACCTGAAGCTCGGCGACGGGGTCCGGATCGCGGCCCAGTCCGGGGTGATGGACGACATCGGGCCGGGCGAGACCTGGTCCGGCTCGCCCGCGCGCCCGCACGCCGAGTGGCTGAAGGCGGTGGCCGCGCTCGAGAAGCTGGCCGAGATGCGCAAGGAGCTGGCCCGGCTGCGCAGGGAGATCGCGCAGCTCCGGGCCACCGCGGGGGAGGGGGAGAGGGGCTCATGATCGATCGCACCGCAGCACCCGCAGCGCCCGCCGTCGTGCTCGACGTCGAGGGCATCCAGAAGATCCTGCCGCACCGCCCGCCCTTCCTCCTGGTCGACCGCATCGTCGAGCACGAGCAGGGCAAGCGGCTGCTCGCCTGGAAGAACGTCACCATGGGCGAGCCGTTCTTCGTCGGGCACTTCCCCGGGCACCCGGTCATGCCGGGCGTGCTCATCCTCGAGGCGCTCGCGCAGGCGGCCGCGCTGCTCGCGATCCTCGACCTCCCGCCCGAGGACACGAAGAGCAAGGTCACCTACCTCATGGGCATCGACAACGCCCGCTTCCGGCGCACCGTCGTCCCGGGCGACCGGCTGGAGCTCGAGGTGCGCGTCGTGAAGCACAAGGGCGCCGTCTGGAAGACGGCGGGGGTGGCCCGGGTGGACGGCCAGGTCGCGGCGGAGGCAGACTACCTGGCGATGCTCGCCGACCCGGCCGAGAAGCCGTAGCCGTCGCCACCCTCGCGGAGAGAACCCACCCATGGCCATCCACCCGACCGCGGTCCTCGAGCCGGGCGCAGAGGTCGATCCGAGCTGCGAGATCGGTCCGTACGCCGTGATCGGCGCGAAGGTCCGCCTGGGCCCGGGCAACGTCGTCGGTCCGCACGCCGTGCTCAGCGGCCGGACCACCCTCGGCGCGAACAACCGGATCTTCGCGCACGCGGTGCTCGGGGGCCTGCCCCAGGACCTGAAGTACAAGGGCGAGGACTCCGCGCTCGAGATCGGCGACCGGAACACCTTCCGCGAGTTCACCACGGCCAACCTCGGGACCGCGGGCGGCGGCGGCGTCACCCGGATCGGCCACGGCGGTCTCTTCATGGCGTACAGCCACGTGGGCCACGACTGCCAGATCGGCGACGGCGCGATCATCGCCAACTCGGTCGCGCTGGCGGGGCACGTCCTGATCGAGGACCACGTCCACGTCGGCGGCGTCTCGGCGGTCCACCAGTTCTGCCGGATCGGCCGCTTCGCGTTCGTGGGCGGGATGACCGGCGTCGGGATGGACGTCGCGCCGTTCTGCACCGTCTCCGGCGCCCGCGCCGAGCTGGCCGGCGTGAACTCGATCGGCATGCAGCGGGCGGGGATGGCGGACGAGCAGATCGGGCGCGTGAAGCAGGCCTACAAGATCGTGTTCCGCTCGAACCTCGGCCTCGCCGAGGCGATCGCCGAGCTGACCGCCGAGCTCAACGGCTACCCCGAGATCGACCACTTCATCGCCTTCCTGAAGGGGTCGCAGCGGGGCATCACCCGATGAGGCGCGCGCAGAGGCGGAGCCGGGTGGAGGGCCCGCGCGCCCGCGCGGGCGCAGCCGCCGCATGACGCCCACGACGATCGGCCTGATCGCGGGCGGCGGCCGGTTCCCGCTCCTCTTCGCCGAGAGCGCCCGGCGGGCGGGCCACCGGGTGATCGCGGTCGCCCATCGCAGCGAGACCGATCCGGCGCTCGAGCGGCTCGTGGACGCGCTCACCTGGGTGAAGCTCGGCCAGCTCGGCCACGTCCTCGCCGCGCTCAAGGAGGGCGGCGCCACGCAGAGCGTGATGCTCGGCGCGATCACGAAGCGGCGGTTCTTCGCCGACGCGATGCTCGACGCCACGGGCCTCCGGGTGCTCGCCCGGATCGCGATCCGCTCGGACGACAACCTGCTGCGCGCCCTCGCCCGCTTCCTCGAGGAGGAGGGCGTCCCGATCACCGACCCGACGCCGTTCCTCCTCGACCGGCTCGCGCCGGAGGGCGTGCTCGGGAAGCACCGGCCGACGGACGAGGAGCTCGCCGACGCGCGCTACGGCCTCGAGCTCGCGCGGGGCGTCGGCCGGCTCGACCTGGGGCAGACGGTGGTGGTGAAGGATCGGGTCGCGCTCGCGGTGGAGGCGCTCGAGGGGACCGACGCGTGCATCCGGCGCGGGGGCGAGCTCGCGGCCTCCGGCGGGTTCGTGGTGGTGAAGGCGGTGAAGCCGCACCAGGATCGGCGGTTCGACCTGCCGGCGGTCGGGCCCGACACGGTCGAGTCTCTCGCCGACGCGAAGGGGCGGGTGCTCGCCGTCGAGGCGGGGGCGACGCTGGTCATGGACCTCGAGCGCATGATCGAGCAGGCAGACCGGGCGAAGATCGTGCTGCTCGGCGTGAAGTAGACCCGCATGTCCACCTGGGCGCGCGACGACGTGGGCGGGGTGGTGCTGGAGGTCCTCGTGCAGCCCCGCGCGTCCCGCAGCCGCGCCGTCGGCGTGCACGACGGACGGCTCAAGCTGCAGCTCGCGGCGCCGCCCGTGGACGGCGAGGCGAACGAGGCCCTCGTCGAGCTCCTCGCCCGCGCGCTCGGGGTCCGCAAGGCGGACGTCACGATCGTGCGCGGCGAGACGGGCCGCCGGAAGACCGTCCGGGTGGCGGGGGTCACGGCCGCCACCGCCGCCGCGTCCCTCTCGCCGTGAACGAGCAGCAGCCGGTCGGGTGCACTAGGATCCTCCGTCGATGACGACGACCCCCCACCGCTTCCTCGCAGCCTGCCGCCGTGAGCCCGTCGATCGCGTGCCGGTCTGGATGATGCGCCAGGCCGGCCGGTACCAGCCCTCGTACCGCGCGGTGCGGCAGCAGGTCGGGTTCCTCGAGCTGTGCCGCTCCCCGGAGCTCGTGGCGCAGGTGACGGTGGCGCCCATCGACGAGCTCGGCTTCGACGCCGCGATCCTCTTCTCCGACATCCTCATCCACCTCCCGGCGATGGGGCTGGAGCTCTCGTTCCAGAGCGGGGAGAAGGGGAAGGGCGACGGCGGCCCGCGGATCGCCAACCCGGTGAGGACGCGGGGCGACGTCGAGCGGCTCCGCGTCCCGGACCCGTCCCGCGACCTCCCCTTCGTCGCCGACGGCATCCGGGCGATCCGCCGGGCGCTCGCCGGTCGCGTGCCGCTCATCGGGTTCGTGGGCGGCCCGTTCACGGTGGCGAGCTACGTCGTCGAGGGTGGGTCGCAGGGGTTCGCGCGCGCGAAGACCCTGCTCTGGAGCGACCCGCCGGCCGCGCACGCGCTGTTCGAGAAGCTCACGCGCGCGGCGATCGTGCAGCTCGAGGCCCAGGCGGCCGCGGGCGCCGAGGCGCTCCAGGTGTTCGAGAGCTGGCTCGGCGAGCTGGCGCGCGAGGACCTCGAGGCCTTCAGCTTCCCGTACCTCGCGCGGATCGCCGCGGCGATCCGCGGCACGGGGGTCCCGGGGATCCTCTTCTCGACCGGGACGGCGAGCCACCTGCGCGCGCTCGCCGCCCTCGGGTTCGACGTGCTCGGGGTCGACTGGCGGATCCCCATCGCCGAGGCGCGCGTCCTGGCCGCCGGGGTGGCGATCCAGGGCAACCTCGACTCGACGCTCCTGCTCGGCCCGGCCGAGACCGCGGTCGCCCGCGCGCAGGCGATGCTCCGGGCGGCGGGCCGGGAGCCCGGTTACATCTTCAACCTCGGCCACGGCGTGCAGGTCGGGACCCCGCCCGAGACCGTGAAGGCGGTCGTCGACGCGGTCCACCGGTTCACCTGGGGCGAATAGGCGATGCAGATCCCCTCCGGCGAGCTCATCCGCAAGTACGACCGCCCCGGCCCGCGGTACACGAGCTATCCGACCGCGCCGGTGTGGAGCCCGGAGTTCGGCGAGGCGCGCTACCTCGAGCACCTCGCCGCCGCCGATCGGGACGGCGGGCCGCTCTCGCTCTACGTGCACCTCCCGTTCTGCCGGGAGATGTGCCGGTTCTGCGGGTGCAACGTCATCGCCACGCACGACCGCAAGCGGCCCGACGCCTACCTCGACGTGCTGGAGCAGGAGGTCGCGCTCGTCGCCGCCCGGCTCCCGTCGCGCCGGACCGTCACCCAGCTCCACTGGGGCGGCGGCACGCCGACCTTCCTCGACGAGCGGCAGCTCGCCCGCTGCCACGCCATCCTCGCCCGCCACTTCACCTTCGCGCCCGACGCGGAGCTGGCGATCGAGGTCGATCCCGCGGTCACCTCCCGCGCGCAGATCGAGCTCCTCGGCCGGCTCGGGTTCAACCGGATCTCGATGGGCGTGCAGGACTTCGACCCGAAGGTCCAGGAGACGGTGCAGCGGATCCAGAGCGAGGCGGAGACCGCCGACCTGGTGCGCGCGGCGCGCGAGGCCGGGTTCCACGGCGTGAACCTCGACCTCATCTACGGGCTGCCGTACCAGACGCCGGAGACGTGGCAGCACACCCTGGAGCGGATCCTCCACATCCGCCCGGACCGGATGGCGGTGTTCGGGTTCGCCTACGTGCCGTGGCTGAAGCCGCACCAGCGGCTCCTGCCGCAGGACGCGCTCCCGAAGACGCAGCTCCGGGTGGAGCTGTTCCTCGCCGCGGTGGAGGCGTTCACGAAGGCGGGCTATCGGCTCATCGGCCTCGACCACTTCGCGCTCGAGACCGACGAGCTCGCGCGCGCCCAGCGCGACGGGTCGCTCTTCCGGAACTTCCAGGGGTACACCGTCCGTCCTGCCCATGACACCGTCGCCTTCGGGATGACCGCGATCTCCGACGTGGGCGGCGCGTACGCGCAGAACGCGCACCGGCTCAAGGACTGGGCCCCGGCGATCGAGGCCGGGCGGCTCCCGATCGAGCGCGGCGCCGCGCTCACGCCGGACGACCTCCTCCGCCGCCACGCGATCAACCAGGTCATGTGCCAGCTTCGCCTCGACCTGCGCGACGTCGAGGCCCGCTTCGGCCGCGAGGCGCGCGCGGCGCTCGAGCAGGACCTCGCCGGCGCCCGCGAGCTGGAGGAGGACGGGCTCGTCACGCTCGAGGGGGACGTGCTCCGGGTGACGCCGCTCGGGCAGCTCCTGGTGCGGAACGTGGCGATGCTGTTCGACGCGTACTTGAAGAAGCCGGCGACGAAGCCGCAGTTCTCGCGTACGGTCTAGCCATGGGCCAGACGGCCGTCTTCCTCATGAACCTCGGCGGGCCCCGGAGCCTCGCCGAGGTGGAGCCGTACCTCCACGAGCTCTTCGCCGATCCGCTGGTGATCACCGCGCCCTTCGGCCCGCTCCGGCCGCTGTTCGCGAGGCTCGTCTCCCGCCTCCGCGCCCCGTCCTCCGCGGAGAAGTACGCGCTCATCGGGGGCCGATCCCCGCTCGTCGAGGGGACCGAGGCCCAGGCGCGGGCGCTCGAGGCGGCGCTCGGGCCCGGGTACCGCTGCCACCTGGCGATGCGCTGCGGCCACCCGAACACCGCCGAGGGCGTCCGCGACGCGCTCGCCGCGGGGGCGACGCGCGCGGTGGCGCTGCCGCTCTACCCCCAGTACGCGAACGCGACGACGAAGAGCTCGCTCCTCGAGCTCCGCCGCCTGTGGCCGGCGGCGCTCGGCCCCATCGTCGAGATCTGCACCTGGCACGACCACGAGGGCTACCTCCAGGCGTCGGCGAACGCGCTGCGGGAGACGGTGGCGCAGCTCACGCCCGGGCAGCGGGAGCGGCTCCTCGTCGTCTTCAGCGCCCACGGCCTGCCGATGAGCCAGGTGCGGAAGGGCGATCCGTACCCGGGGTACATCGAGCTCTCGGCGCGCGAGACCGCGCGCCTCGCCGGGAAGGTCCCGTACGTCGTCACGTACCAGAGCCGGGTCGGCCCGGCGAAGTGGCTGGGCCCGGACACCAACGAGTACCTGGCCGCGAACGCGCGCGGGAAGGTCGTCGCCGTCGTGCCGATCGCCTTCGTCTCCGAGCACCTCGAGACGCTCTACGACATGGACATCCTCGCGAAGGAGGCGGCGCAGAGGGGCGGCTGCGAGGCCTTCCTGCGCGTGCCGGCGCTCGGCACGCGCCCCGACTTCATCGCCGCGCTCGCGGACGTGGTGAAGCGGGGCGAGGCGGGGCAGGGCGTTCCGCCTGGCCTCGTCCGCTCGTCCTGAGCGGTGCCGTACGCCGCCTCCGCGCCTCCGCCCGGCCCCCGCTGCGCTACCTCGGTCGCGCGGCGGGGATCACGGTACGCGCGCGGCGGACGCGCACCGCAGCGGGGCGAGGCGCGCCAAACTTGCCGGCCACCTCCGCTCGCTGCGCTCGCGGGTGTCCGGCTTCGTACAGAGGCGCGCCCGCCGCGTGAGGTCCGTTCCACGCGCGGAGCCCGCTCTGCAGGGGCTGCGCGCCCTCGGTGTACCGCTCCGCGGGGGCCGGGCTCCGGCGCTCCGGCGGCTATGGGCGCGTGAGGGCGTGATCCTCTCGGTCGCCGGGCAAGCTCTCATCCGTTCGTCCTGAGCGTAGGGCCCGCGGAGCGGGCCCGGAGTCGAAGGACGAACGGTAGTGTCTCCGCACCGTGAAGGCCCGCTCGTGCTGAGCCTGTCGAAGCACGAGTTTTCAGGCTCTCTCGCGACATGCGAGAGTTGCGCGGGAGGCTGCCCGTTCGTTCCATCCTGCTCACGTCCCTCGTGGTCCTCGCGACCGCCTGCGAGACGCGGTACCGCCCTGCGGGCTCCGTCGTGGCGCACGCGCATCCGAACGGGCTCGCCGTCCGGTTCCCGGCTGCGGTCGCGGACGGGCGGCTCGTGGAGCCCGTCTCCGTCGCTCGCGATGCGGACGGGTTCACCGTCAGCCTCTCTCCGGGCGTGGCCGTCCGCTGGCAGACCCTGGCGTCCATCTCCCTCCGACCCGCGTCCGAGGTCCCGCAGGGGAAGCGCTCCCGCGAGCGCAAGCTCGGCGGTCGGACGATCCACTTCGCGGAGGAGCGCGCCGACGGCGGGAGCTGCGGCGCGGAGACGACATTCACCGGCTGGGAGCCTTGCGGCGAGCGCGTCATCCTCTACTCGCACGTCGCGAGCTCCGGGTGCGGCGGCAGCTCGCGGTTCTTCTGGCTCGCGGTCGAAGCGACGGATCCATCGTGCCGTCCATGACGGCCGCACGAGCCGGCGCACCGTGCCCGTGAGACGGAGCCCGGCGCCGTCCCCGATCCCGCCCCCGACGCCGAACCCGCTCCCGGTCCCGAACCCGGTCCCGAACCCGGTCTTCGGCCCTGCTACACCGCCACGGACACGGAGCACAGAACCCGGGGCACGGGGCTCGGGATCGTTCCTCCCCCGCTCACCCCCTCACCCGATTCAACCGGAACAAGACCCTCTTCAAGAGCTCGCTCGCAGGATGCTCCTTGAGCGCAGCGAGCGTGACCCTCCGCGCCTCGGCGAGGTCTCCCAGCGCCTCCTCCGCGAGCGCGAGCGCGGCGCTGGCGCGCGGGTGCGCGGGGGCGATGGTGAGCGCCTTCCTCGCGAGCTTGCGCGCGTCGTCCACCGCCTGCGCGATCGACAGCGCGGGATCGAAGAGCAGCGCGAAGGCGAGCATCGCGAGGTACTCCGGCTCGCGGCCGTTGCGCGCGACGGCGTCGCGCAGCGCGATCACCGCCTCGCCGTGGCGGCGCCGGTGCAGGGCGCGCTGGCCGCGCTTGAGCGCGAGCTCGGCCAGGAGGTCCACGCCGGGGCGGCGCGCGCCGGTCTGCTCGAGGCGCTGCATCAGGTACTCGAGGTAGGCCCGGCGCCGCTCGTCGTCGGAGAGCACGCGGTACGCGGCGGCGAGCTTGTCCTGGATGGCCGTGAGCAGGTCCGCGAGCTCGGCCATCTCGTACTGCGAGAAGCCGTCGGGGTGGAAGCGGGCCGCGACCGTCCGGTAGGCCTGCTCGACGGCCGCGCCGTCGGCGTCGAGGTCGAGGCCGAGCGCCGCGAGGTGCGTGCCGGGCAGGATGTGGAGCGCCGCCTGGCGGATCGCCTCGCCGCGCTCGGGCGGGAGCGGGCGCTTCCGGTGCGGCACGGGCTTGCCGTACGCGTCCTGCGCCTCGGGCTCCTCCTGGAAGACGACCGCCCCGACCATCGAGAGGAACCAGAGGAGCGAGAGCGCCTCCTTCATCTCGGCCGAGCGCGCGGCGAGCCAGTCGCGCGTGGTGAGCCGCCCGTCGAGCGAGAGCGCGAGCCGGAGGTCGGAGGAGCCGAGGCCGGACGCGGGGAGCACCTGCGGGAAGTCGCCCGTGCGGACCGGGTAGGCGAGGGTCACGGCCTTGAGCGCGTCGACGAAGTGCCTCGTCGGCATCCCGAGCCGGGCGCCCTCGAGGATGACCTGGAGCGGGAGGAGCTCGAGGCCCGCGCGATCGGCGCCGAGGTCGCCGCCGGGGTGGAACCGCCACCGCCCGTCCCGCGCCCCGATCGCCCGGACCACGATCGCGCGCAGGTGCGCGCCGAGGACGGCGTGGAGCGGCTCGCCCGGCTCGGCCACCCCCGCGGCGATGAGCGCCGCGCCCGGCGAGAGGCCGCCGGCCATCGCCTCGAGGGCGGCGTCGTGCGCCGCCGCGTCGATCCGCCCCGAGGCGCGCAGCCACCGCAGGAGCGACTCGTCCG
>JAEYOU010000282.1 GCA_023411405.1 Pseudomonadota bacterium
CGTATACCGGCTGACTTCACCCCTGAGCTTCTGTTCCTCCCAGCGGACGCCTAGTTTGGCGGTCAGGTACCGGTTGATCTGCCACGCGTCCTGGACAAATGCGGAGTGATACCTGGTGTTCGTGCCAACGCTCGGGTTCGAGAAATTGCCTCGCACCACGCGATACACGTTGTTGAAAACTTGGGTATCGGGCACACCTACAAGTCCCATCTGCTTGGCTGTCCGGGTGGGGTACAGGTAGAACCGCCCGCCGGTGACGAGTTTGCCTACATCTTCCGGCCTCACGCCTGAGGCATCCGGGACGGGATAGAGTGGACCCGAGTAGCCGCGCCATGCGTTGTAGTCCACATCGTTGAACAAGTAGCCGACGTCAATCTGGTGTCCGCCGAACAGATTCCCGTTGCGGGTCAGCATTGCCGTGTACTGGCGGTTATCGCCCTCGGTGTTCTCCAGGTAGTCCACGCCTCCTTCCCAGGTGTAGGCTGCGTTGGCCTTCGGTTTGCCGTAGTTGCGGATCGAGAACAGGTTGAACGCGGGCGTCTCGTTGAAGTATGACCGGTTCCAGCCGAAGCTGGCCGCGAGCACTGTGTTCGGCCCCATGAGGCCGTTGTACTTCACCGCCCAGTTCCGGCTTCCATAAACGGTGCTGGAAGCATTGTTCAGGTCGTCACGGAGGAGGGAATGCCCGAGTGTGCCTTCGCCCCCCAGCACGGATGTGGGCTGGCGCGACGGATCGCCGAACGCCGTCGCCTCCAGGTGATGGTTGTCGGTGATGTTGAGGTTCAGCTTGCCGATCCAGTTGTAGGCCCTCGTCTTGGTCTCGATGAACCCGAAGTCACGCGCACCGAAGTTCGGCGGAGCCATGCGATCCACCACGTTCCAGCTGGGGTTGAAGGATCCGTACCAGAACAAACGGTTCTTAACGAACGGACCGCCGATGTTGAAGCCGATATCTCTGTTGTTGCGCGAGTGAACCTCAGTCCCGGGCTGGCTAATGCGTGGAGCATATCCTTGAAAACCGCCTGCGTTCGGCTGGCGATAACTGCCCTCTGCCCAAGTCGGCGACATGTAGCCATACAGGGCGCCGTGGACGGCATTTGCGCCGCTCGCGGTTACGATGTTCACGATGCCGCCGAGCGCCTGGCCGTACTGTGCCTCGAAGCCGCCTGTCTTAACCTGAACCTCGCGGACGAAGTCAAAGTTCACTCCCGTACCCATCGAGCCGTAAACGTTCGAGAACACACCGAACGCGCCATAGCCCGGATCGGTCGTGTTGATCCCGTCGATCACGTACTGATTCTCCAGGCCGGTCCCGCCGGAGACCGACGGGTTCGATGCGCCAAGAACGGGATCTCCACTCGACACGACGCCGGGGGAAAGCGAGAAGAGGTTGACTACGTTCCGGCCGACTGGAAGGTTGGTGAATGTGTCCTGGGCGATGGTGCTGCCCGTAGCCGTCGTCGTCGTGTCCACCCCGGTAGCTACATCAGTCACCTGAACAGTCTCGGTGACGGCGCCGGGCTCCATCTGTGCGCTAATCGGCGCGCGCTGGCCGGCCTGCACCTGGACGTTCGCGCTTTCGTAAGCGCGGAAGCCGGTCTGCTCGATCCGGACCTTGTATCGGCCCGGAATCAGGTTAAAGAACACGGCTTGGCCACGGAGATCCGTGGTTGCCCTCTGTTCGCCCGCGGGACCGCTGATGATCACCGTTGCGTTTTGAATGATCGCGCCGGATGGGTCAACCACCTCGACCGAGATCGATCCCTTTGAAAGGTCGCTCCTGCCCTGAGCGAATGCCGCCCCGGTGAAGGCGAACAGGATCAGGAGAGCGAAGATCGTTCGTTGGAGACTGCAAGTCGTCATAGAACATCCCCCTGGTTTAGAGCCGTGCCACGGGCATTCCCAGTGCCGGTGCGGGCGCGGCGAAGCTTCAGAACTCGAGCTTCCCGTTGAAGCTCACTCGCACGGCCAGGCAGATCATGGCGGGCGTCACGCACTCCGCCTCAGAAGCCATGCCGGCCAGAGCCTGCACACTACAAAACACGTCATAGCCGTTTCACTTTCGGCCGATTGCTAAACTGCCGGTTTCACGGCCGTGCCCGGTCTCCCGGAGCTTTCGGATCAGATCCCGGGCAGGCCCGTTCGGCGCTGTCTGCCGGGACAATTCCAAGGACGCGAGAGCTTGGGCCTCGCGGCCCTGCGACAGCCACGCTAACGCGCGCTCGTAATGGCTCGCCGCGATCCACTGTGGGGTCCCGAGATTCCCGCGGGAGATCACGATGGGCCGCATGTCATCTTCCTCCACCGCCGCGATGCGGAACGACGCGGAACGGGCGGTCAGTTTGCCGGTCGCGCCGTCCTTCACGCGCACCACGAGTTGATAGGCGCCGGGAGGAAGATCTTCAGTCGCGAGCACCTTCGACGTCGTGAGCGACCCGTAGATGTCGGCCAGCTTCGGGTCGAGCTTTTCTTCATACGTCCGCCGTGTCTTGGACCCGACATTGCCGATGATGTATTCGACGGACAGGTCGGCCGGGCGCGGCTCCGGCAGGGAAACCTGATAGAGAACGCGGAGGCCGCGGATGGACTGCGTAGTGGGT
>JAEYOU010000298.1 GCA_023411405.1 Pseudomonadota bacterium
CCCGAGGCGCGCCCGCGAGACGAGGAGCGCGGACACGTGCTCGAGCGCCTCGTCGAGCCGCGCGACCTCCACGCGCACGAACGCGTGCGGGCGGGCGCCTCCGGACACCGGGTCCTCCGCGGGCGCGCCGGGCTCCGCCGCCGCCGCGACCTGGATCTCCTGGACCGTCTCGAGCGGCGCCTCCGCCAGCGCGGCGAGCTCCCGGGACGGCGCCGACGTGAGGAGGACCAGCGTGAACACGAGGCCCGCCGGCGCGCCCTCCTCGCGGGGCGTGGAGCGGGGGACCACCTTGACGATCTCCGCGATCGCCTCGACGCGCGCGCGCACCGCGCTGATGTCGAGGCCGCGCCCGGCCCGCTCCGCCGAGGGCGTGAAGTCCAGCCGCACGGCGCGGCGACCCTCCGCCACGCCGGCGGCGAGCTGCTCCCGCTCGGCGGCACCGAGCTTGGCGGCGAGATCGGGCGGGACGTCGAGACCGGGCGCCGACGCAGCCTCCGCGGGCGCCTCGAGCCGGGCGAGCGCGTCGAGCAAGGCGCGGGGCGCCGCGGGGACGGGCTCGCGGCGGGACACGTGCCCGACCCGGTCCTCGATCACCTCGAGGCCCTGGAGGAGCACGTCCAGCGCCTCGCGCCGCAGGCGGCCGCCGGCGCGGTCGGCGGTGCGGAGCACGTTCTCCATCTCGTGCGCGAGATCGACGACCGGCTCGACGCCGATCATGCCGGAGAGCCCCTTGAGCGTGTGCAGGGCGCGGAAGAGCTCGCGCGTCGGGCGGGGCACGGGCTGGCCGCGCGCGATCGCCTCGTCCGCGGCCAGCGCGGCGCGCCGGGCGGCGGCGAGGTGCTCGTGCGCCTCCGCCACGTACCCGGCGAGGAACTCTTCCCTGTGCAGGGTGTCGGTCACGCGACCCCGGCGGACGTCGTGCCGAGGAGCGCCCGGGCCTCCGCGAGGATGACCTCGGGGGCGAACGGCTTGGTCAGGAACCGGTCCGCGCCGGCGGCGAGGGCGCGCTCCCGCGAGCCCTCGTCCCCGCGCGTGGTGACGACCATGATCGGCGTCTTCCGGAGCCGGTCCTGGCCGCGCACGAACTCGAGGACCTCGATCCCCCCGATGTCCGGCATGTTCAGATCGAGGACCACGAGGTCGTACGGCTTGAGGGAGAGCTTCTCGATCGCCTCGAGCCCGCTCGACGCGTGCGTGAAGCCGAGCCGCGACTCCGGGCGCAGACAGGCAGTGATCATGTCGCGCATGACCTTGCTGTCGTCGACCACGAGGACCTCGCGCATGCGCTGTCTCTTTCGCCCCCGCCCGTGCCTTGTCAACGCGAATTGAAGGCGCTAACCCTGAGTCATCGACTCCGGGTGGCCCTTGCCTTCGTTGCAGCCCACGACACCGCCCCTCGTTTGGGTAGTGGACGACAGCCCGCTCGATCTCCAGCACGCTCAGCGAGCGATCGCGGACGTGTGCGAGACGCGCGCGTTCACCGATGGTTCGGCGGTGCTGGAGGCGCTCGCGACCGCGCACCCGCCGCCGCCCGAGGTGCTCGTGCTCGACTGGGTCATGCCGGGCGTCTCGGGGATCGACGTCGTCCGGTTCATGCGCTCCGAGGGGAAGCTCCCGCAGGTCCCGGTGCTCCTCCTCACGGCGCGCGGCGAGCCCCGGCAGATCGTGGAGGGGCTCTCGCAGGGCGCGAACGACTACCTCCCGAAGCCGTACCACGACGAGGAGCTCCGGGCGCGCGTCTCCGCCCTCGTCCGGACCTCGCGGCTCCTCGACCGCGCGCTCAAGGCCGAGGAGAGCGTGCGCGTCCTGCTCGCGAACGCGCCCGACGCCCTCGTGGTGGTGGACGCGCAGGGGCGGATCACGTTCGCGAACGAGGAGGCGGTCGCGCTGTTCGGCGAGGACGCCGCGTCGCTCCGCGGGCGGCCGGTCGAGGCCCTCGTGCCCGATCTCACGCGCAGGAACATCAGCATCGGGCCGGGCACGGGGCTCATGCCGCTCCCGGACGTCACCGTCGGCGACCGGATCCTCTCGCCCTCGGTGCGCGTCCTCCCGACCGACACGGCCGCCCGGACGACCATCGCGCTCCGCGACGTGACGGAGCGCCGGCGCGCCGAGGCGCGCCGCGTGGACTTCTACTCGGTCATGGCGCACGACCTCCGCTCGCCGCTGAACGCGATGCTGATGCGGATCCACGCCCTCATGGCGGGCCGCCGCGGGCCGCTGCCGGCCGAGGTGCTCGCGGACATGCGCAAGCTCGAGGCGAGCAGCCGGAGCATGGCCAAGATGATCACCGACTTCCTCGACCTCGCGCGGTTCGAGGGGACGGGCTACAAGATCGCGCGCGACCGCGTGGACCTGGGCGCGCTCGCGGGCCGGATCGTCGAGGAGCTCCGGCCCGTCGCCCGCGCCAGCGGTCTCACGCTCGACTGGGACGAGCCGCCCGCCGAAGAGGCGGAGGTGACCGGCGACGCGGACCGGCTCTCGCAGGTCCTCGCGAACCTCGTCGGCAACGCGATCAAGTTCACCCCGGAGGGTGGGCGGGTGGCCGTCGCCGTCCAGCTCCGGCCGGACACCGTCGACGCGACCGTCTCCGACACCGGCGTCGGCATCGCCCCCGAGCTGCTCCCGCTCCTCTTCAACCGGTTCACCCAGGGGACGACCCCGGCGCGCAACGCGGGCTGGGGGCTCGGCCTCATGATCGTCCACGACATCGTGGAGGCCCACGGCGGCCGGATCGACGTCCGGAGCGAGGTCGGCAAGGGGAGCGCGTTCACGTTCCGGCTGCCGCGCGCGAGCGCCGCGGAGGCGGCCGCGCACTACCAGTGAGCGGCCCGCGGCGGGGGACGGCGGCGCGCCGGGCGCCCGCTCACCGCGGGTGCTCGAG
>JAEYOU010000310.1 GCA_023411405.1 Pseudomonadota bacterium
GAGCGGTGCGGTCGCGCAAGCCGGGAGCGCCGGCTTCGTCCGCTCCTCCGGGGGCGCGGCGGCGCCGATGGCCGGACGGACCGCCAGCGCGGCGAGCGCGACGAGGAGACGGGAGGCGAGCGCGGGCCCCCCGGCGGGGAGGCGGGGCAGCCGCGCGGTACGGGGCGTCTCGGGGTGCATCGCCGGCCATTCTACCCGACCGGCCGGCGATGCCCCCGGGAACATGGGCTCAGCGGATGAACGCGCCCGCGTCCGTCGGAGCCGAGCGCGCCACCCCGGCGTCGGTCGCGCTCCAGGTGGGCGACAGCGCGCGCGCAGAGAAGCTGGTGGACGAGCCGAAGCCCACGAGCGGGCCGGGGTTGACCGGCCGCAGGTCGTTGCCGAGCGCGTTCACGAACACGGAGCCGACCGGCGTCGAGCGCGCCGCGCAGTAGTTGTTCGAGCTCCGCAGCGTGGGGGCGTTGATCACGTAGCACGAGCCGCTCGCGCTCCACGTGGCGTTGTTCTCGACCACGTAGCCGGACCCTTCGTTCGCGATCCACACGCCGCCCTGGGCGCTCGTGTCGCCCGTGTAGATCGAGTTGTTCTGGATGATCCCGCCGGTGTTGATCTGCTCGGCCGGGCTCATCCCGGCGCGGGCCAGCTGGTCGCCGAAGGCGATCCCCCGCCAGCCCGCCGGGCCGGTCAGGACGATCGCGTTGTCCGTGACCGCGCAGTTGCTGCAGGTGTTGACCTGGATGCCCTCGCCGCCGCCGTTGAGGAAGAGGCGGTTGCGCCGGATCTGGACGTTCCGCAGCCAGCCCGACTGCGGGTAGCCGCCGCTGGTGAGGCCGATCCCGTAGCAGCCACCGCCCGCGGCGTGCGCGCGGATGGTGTTGTTCTGGATGACCGTGTCGGTGTGCCGTCCGTGCATGACCAGGATCGTGCCGGCGCAGGGGCTGCCGGCCTCGGTCCCGACGTGGATCTCGTTGTTCGTGACCTTCTCGTCGTGGTAGCCGTCCGGCCCCTGCGCGGCGCCGCCCTGGAGATAGATGGTGTGGTAGAGCGCGCCCCGGGCCGCGCCGGCGTTGTAGAAGTAGTTGGAGTCGATGGTGAGGCCGTTCGAGCCGGCCAGGATCCCCTGGTTCGCGAAGTGCGAGAACTGGGAGTGACGGATGGTGATGCGCTGGTTCGTCGCCTGCTCGACGACGCCCGCGTCGCCCCGGCTCATGGCCACGTTGCAGATGTCGATGTCCGAGGCGGACGTGATCCAGAAGTTCACGCCCTGGCCGGCGCCGGCGCCGCGCACGTCGAGGTTCCAGAAGCGGTACCCGGTGCCCGACGCCTGGAACATGTTCGAGTTCCCGGGCAGGAAGATCGGTCGCGGCGCGCTCTCCATGCCCGCGGGCGCGTAGTCGCGCCACTCGCAGGGGCTCGCCGCGGTGCAGCTCGCGTTCCGGACGGCGCCGGCCGCGCCGCTCCAGGCGCCGCCCTTGCAGAAGGCCACCGTGCCGCCCGCGGCCATGCCGTTGAAGCGCGAGACCGCGTTCGCGAGCGTCTGCCGCGGCGCCGACGGGCTCGTGCCGGCGTTCGAGTCGCTCCCGCGGACGCAGCCCGTCGAGGACCCGGACTGACAGTCGCAGTAGTAGTACACGGGGCCGGTGGTGCGGAGCGGCGCCGTCGCGCAGGCTGCCAGGGCGCCGCCGCCGCCGCCGCCACCACCACCACCACCACCGGCGGCGGTCACCGTCACCTGCGCCGCGGAGCTGATCGAGCTGTCCGCGACCAGGACCGCGCGCACGTGAAAGACGCCGGCCTGCGCCGGCGCGCGGTACAGGCCCGTGGAGTCGACGGTGCCGCCGTTGGCCTCGTCCACGACCCAGCGCACCGCGAGGTTGGCGGTGCCGGTCACCGCGGCGGCGAACCGCGTCGAGCCGTCAGACTCCAGCGCGACCGCGGCCGGCTCGACCCAGACGTCGAGCCCCTGACCGGCGCCGTCGTCAGGGTCGCCGACGCTGGCCGCCCCGCAGCCCAGCGTGCTCGCGACGAGGAAGAGAGAAGTGAGGAGTGCTGCGCGCCCGTTGGTCATCGACGCCCTTTCGTGGTTCGGCGCACCGTCCCCTGTTCGCGGGACACGGTGGACGCGGCAACCTAACCACAGACCCGGAGCCCGGAAATCACCCCAAGGATGCGGAGGCAACGTGAGATTCCTCACACAGAATGAACGGTTAGATACGGTCCGCGGGCGTGGTAGGCGCACCGCGGCAGACCTGCGACATCTGCCGATGGTGAAGCGAGCACCCCCGCGCGGTCCCGGGGGGTGCGCTGCGCGGAAACCCGCTCCAGGAGCGCGAACGCCACAGCCCCGTGCGTGTTGGCGGGGGACGACGGGACATGGGGAGCCCCGGGCTTCCTGGTACAAGGGCACACGCAGTCGGACAGGAGAGGGGGACGCACATTGACCCAGGGCCGCCGGTATCTGCTCGTCTCTCCGAGCCGCGACGAGGCACGCTTCCTCCGCCGCACGCTCGAGAGCGTCGCCGCGCAGTCGGTGCCGCCGGCCTGCTGGGTGGTGGTGGACGACGGCTCCACCGACGAGACCCCCGCCATCCTGGCCGAGTACGCGGCCCGGCTGCCCTACCTCAAGCCGGTGCGCCGCCAGGATCGGGGTGCGCGCGCGGTGGGACCGGGAGTGATCGAGGCGTTCTACTACGGGCTCGAGCAGGTCCGGCTCGAGGACTACGACTACGTGTGCAAGCTCGACATGGATCTCGAGCTGCCTCCCCGCTACTTCGAGCTGCTCATGGGCCGGATGGAGGCGGACCCGAGGCTGGGCTCGACGTCCGGCAAGCCGTGGTTTCACCACCCGACGACCGGCGCCCTCACCCGGGAGGCGATCGCGGACGAGATGTCCGTCGGCGCCTCGAAGTTCTACCGGGCGGCCTGCTTCCGGGAGATCGGCGGGTTCGTGCGGCAGGTGATGTGGGACGGCATCGACTGCCACCGCGCGCGGCTGCTCGGGTGGAAGGTCGAGAGCGTCGACGAGGAGCCGCTCCGGTTCCTCCACCTGCGGCCCATGGGGTCCTCGCAGGGGCGCGGCATCTGGGCGGGGCGCGTGCGGAACGGGTTCGGGCAGTGGTTCATGGGCACCTCGCCCCTCTTCTTCCTGGCGAGCGCGCTCTACCGGGTACCGGTCCATCCGCCGGTGGCGGGGTCGGTGGCCATGTTGTGGGGGTACGTGAAGAGCGCGCTCGCGCGGGTACCGAGGTACGGCGACCGGGAGTTCCGGAGGTTCCTGCACCGCTACCAGCACGAGGCGCTGTTCATGGGGAGGGCCCGCGCGGCGCGGCGGGCCGAGGCGCGACAGGCGGGGGTCTGGCACGCAAACCATCCCGCGCAGGGCGCCCCGGCGGAGGCCGAGGCGAGGGTGGCGCGGTGATCGCAGGAGTGGACTTCGAACGAGGAGGACGGATGCAGGACCTGGTGCGCAAGGTCGAGGAGCGGTCCGCGGTGGTGGGGATCATCGGGCTCGGCTACGTCGGGCTCCCGCTCGGGCTCGTGTTCTGGGAGGGCGGGCTGCGGGTGCTGGGGTTCGACACCGACGCGGCCAAGGTCGCGGCGCTGTCCCGGGGCGAGTCCTACATCAAGCACATCGGGCCGGAGCGGATCGCGGCCGCGGTGGCCAGCGGGCGGTACGCCGCCACGGCCGACTTCGACCGCCTGGCGGAGTGCGACGCGATCCTCATCTGCGTGCCCACCCCCCTCGGCGTGCACCGCGAGCCGGACAACTCGTACATCCACGCGACCGCCCGGGAGATCGCCAAGCGGCTCCGCACGGGGCAGCTCGTGGTGCTCGAGTCGACCACCTATCCGGGGACGACCGACGAGGAGCTCCGGCCCATCCTCGAGACCTCCGGCCTGCGCTGCGGGGAGGACTTCCTGCTCGCGTTCTCGCCGGAGCGCGAGGACCCGGGCCGAAAGGACTTCTCGACCAAGACGACGCCCAAGGTGGTCGGCGGCGTGGACGAGGCGTCGACCCGCGCCGCCGCGGCCCTGTACGCGGTGGCGGTGAAGCAGGTGGTCTCGGTCTCGAGCGCCAAGGTGGCGGAGTCGGCCAAGCTCCTCGAGAACGTGTTCCGCTCGGTGAACATCGCGCTCGTGAACGAGCTGAAGGTGATCTTCGACCGGATGGGGATCGACGTCTGGGAGGTGATCCGGGCGGCGGAGAGCAAGCCGTTCGGGTTCATGGCCTTCTATCCCGGCCCCGGCCTGGGCGGGCACTGCATCCCGCTCGACCCGTTCTACCTGGCCTGGAAGGCCGCGGAGCACGGCGAGTGGGCGCGCTTCATCGAGCTCGCAGGCGAGATCAACACCCGGATGCCGCACTACGTGGTGGGCAAGATCGCCGAGGCGCTGAACCACGACGCGAAGGCGGTGAAGGGCTCGCGGGTGCTCGTCCTCGGCCTGGCGTACAAGGCCAACGTGGACGACGACCGGGAGTCGCCGTCGTACGAGATCATCGAGCTGCTCCACGAGGCCGGGGCGCTGGTCGACTACTGCGATCCCCACTTCCCGGTCGCCAAGCGGACCCGCAAGCACGACTTCTCGGGCCTCCGGTCGGTCCCCGTGGACGCCGAGGTCTTCGGGACCTACGACGCCGTGGTCGTCGCCACCGCGCACGACGCGTTCAAGGACCCCGCCCTGTACCGCCGCGCCCGGCTGGTCGTCGACACCCGGAACGTCGTGGGGCCGGCGCTCGCGCGCGCGCCCGCCGGCCCCGGGCCGCGCGTCGTCAAGGCC
>JAEYOU010000338.1 GCA_023411405.1 Pseudomonadota bacterium
GCCTCGATCCGCGCGCCCGCCCGGGGCCGGCCGCCGAGGCGTCGCCGCTGCCCGCGATCCTGGGCGCGACGTGGGCCCTCGTCCTCCTCGCGGCGGCGGCGGTGCTGGTGCTGCTGCTCGGCATGCAGGCGCTCTCGGAGCGGCGGGCGGCCTTCGTGTCGGCGGTCACGCACGAGCTGCGGACCCCGCTCACCACCTTCCGCATGTACGCGGAGATGCTGGCCGAGGGCATGGTCCAGGACGAGGCCCGGCGCGCCGAGTACCTGGGCACGCTGCGGCGCGAGGCGCTCCGGCTCGGTCACCTCGTCGAGAACGTGCTCGCGTACGGGCGCGTCGAGCGTGGGAAGACGGTCCGTCGCCCGGCGCCGCTCGGGCTCGCCGAGCTCCTCGCGCGGCACGGCGATCGGCTGCGGGAGCGCGCGTCCGGCGCGGGCATGGAGCTGCGCGTGGCGGTGGACCCGGAGCTCCGCGTCGTCGCCGAGCCCGGCGCGCTCGAGCAGATCCTCTTCAACCTCGTGGACAACGCGTGCAAGTACGCCGCCGCGGCGGCCGACCGGCGGATCGAGCTCTCCGCCGCGCGCGAGGGCAGGTGGGTGGCGCTGCGCGTGCGCGACCTCGGCCCCGGCCTCTCGCCCGAGGACCGGGGGCGGCTGTTCGTGCCGTTCGGCCGCTCCGCCGCGCGCGCGGCCGGTGCGGCGCCCGGCGTCGGGCTCGGGCTCGCGCTCTGCCGATCGCTCGCGCGGAGCCTCGGGGGATCGATCGCGCTCGCGGCGGTGGACGGGCCGGGGGCGTGCTTCGTGGTGCGGCTCAGGGGCGCGTAGCCCGGTTCAGCTCACGGACCGATCGCGGCGCCCCGTTTGGCGGTATCGTGTCGCCCTCGCTTCCTCCGAGCAGCCCGCCGGCGGCTGACCCCGCCCCCCTCGAGCATCCGCGCCGCATGCCCCGCCTCCGCATCGATCTCCCCGCGACGTTCCCCTTCGCCACCCGGGTCCCCGTCCGCGTGGACGACGTCAACCTCGGCGGCCACCTCGCCCACGACGCCGTCCTCTCGCTGGCGCACGAGGCCCGCATGCGCTGGCTCCGGTCCCTCGGCTTCGCGTCGGAGCTCGACGTCGCCGGCTCGGGGCTCATCATGACCGAGGCCGCCGTCCTCTACCGCGCGGAGGGGACGTACGGGATGGAGCTCAAGATCGAGGTCGCGCCGGCGCAGGTCCGCCCGGCCACCTTTCACCTCGTCTACCGCCTCTCCGACGAGGAGACCGGCGTGGAGATCGCCCGGGTCACGACGGGCATGGTCTTCTTCGACTACGAGGCCCGCTGCCCCACCCGCGCCCCGGACGCGTTCCTCGCGGCCGTGCGCGCGCAGGAGCGGCCGCTCACCGAGCGGTGAGGCACGAACCCGCGGGTGCAGCCCTCGACGTCACGCCCCGGGGCTCGCGTCCCACCACTTCGACAGGTTCTGCGCCGCGGACCGCGGCTTCACGGCGTAGTGCGAGACGTCGTTGAAGAGCATGAGCCGGGCGCGGACCGGGTCCCTGAAGTCCACCACGTTGAGGCAGGCCGGAGACTGATCGAGCCGGTCGCGGTAGCCGCGCGGGTCCACGCCGAGGAGGCTCGAGAGCAGGATCCGCAGCGTCGCCTTGTGTGAGACCACGAGCACGGTGCGCCCCTCGTGCGCGGAGACGATCTTCCGGACGACCGGCAGCGCGCGGGCGAGCACCGCGACGCCGCTCTCGCCCCCGACCGGCGCGAACGTGAACGGGTCCGCCTCCCAGTTCGCGTACTCGTCCGCGAACCGCTCCTCGACCTCCTGCCGCGTGAGCCCCTCCCAGCGCCCGTGCGAGATCTCGCGGAGCCCGTCCTCCTCGGCCACCTCGAGCCCGTGCGGGCGGGCGAGGATCCGCGCCGTCTCCAGCGTGCGCGAGAGCGGGCTCGCGTAGACCGCCGCGATCGGGTGGCCCGCGAGCCGCTCGGCGAGGCGCGCCGCCTGGGCGCGCCCCTCGTCGGAGAGGTCGACGCCGGCCATGCCGGAGAACCGGTTCTCGGCGGTGAGCTGCGTGGCGCCGTGGCGGACGAGGTAGAGCCGCGTGGTCATGCTGCGGTGCTATCCTCGCCGCGCGATGGCCGCCAGCACCCGGAAGGACCCGCGCGTGGCGCAGCTCCTCGACGAGCTCCGCGGCATGGGCAGCGAACACGACCGCGCCGGGATGGCGCGGTACGGGATCAACGTCGAGGACGCGTTCGGCGTCTCGGTGTACGAGCTGCGGCGGATCGCGAAGCGGCTCGGGACCGATCACGGCCTCGCCCTCGCGCTCTGGGCGACCGGCAACCACGAGGCGCGGCTCCTCGCGTGCTTCGTGGACGATCCCGCCGCCGTGACCGAGGCGCAGCTCGAGGCGTGGGCGGCGGGGTTCGACTCGTGGGACGTCTGCGACCAGGCGACGACGAGCCTCTTCGATCGCACGCCGCACGCGTGGCAGAAGGCGGCCGAGTGGGCGAAGCGCGACGACGCGTGGGTGAAGCGCGCGGGCTTCTCGCTCATGGCGGGGCTCGCGGTGCACGACCGGGAGGCCTCCGACGCGGCCTTCCAGCGGCTGCTCCCGCTCGTCGAGGGCGGCGCCTTCGACGAGCGGAACTTCGTCAAGAAGGCGGTCAACTGGGCGCTCCGGAACGTCGGGAAGCGGAACCTCGCGCTGCACGCCGCCGCAGTCGCGTGCGCGGAGCGGATCCGGGCCGCCGCGAACCGGCGCGCGGGCGGGGAGCGCGGCGGGG
>JAEYOU010000355.1 GCA_023411405.1 Pseudomonadota bacterium
GAAGCTGAACTGGACAATCATCTCGGATATGAATCTTACGAAAGGTCAGAAAACACAAATTCCCGTAATGGTAAGAAGCAAAAATCAATTAAAAGCTCGTATGGAGAAATGGAAATTGATGTTCCCCAAGATAGAGAAAGCTCATTTGACCCACAGATAGTTAAGAAGCGTCAGAAAGACATTTCAGGCATTGAGCAAAAGATTATTGCGATGTATGCCAGAGGACTTACAACACGCCAAATATCGGATCAAATTGATGATATTTATGGTTTTGAAGTAAGCGAGGGTATGGTATCTGATATAACAAATAAGATGCTTCCAGAGATAGAACAATGGCAGCAAAGGCCTCTTTCCAGCATCTATCCAATAGTGTTCATTGACGCGGTGCACTTCTCTGTTCGTGAGAATAATGTTATCAAAAAGCTTGCAGCCTATATAATTCTAGGTATAAATGATGAAGGTCAAAAAGAAGTTCTGAGCATTCATATAGGCCAGAACGAAAGTAGCAAGTACTGGATTAGTGTACTAAATGAGCTTAAAAACAGAGGAGTTAAAGACATTTTAATCATATGTGCAGATGGACTCACCGGAATCAAGGAATCAATCAATGTTGCTTTTCCAGATACAGAATACCAGCGTTGTATTGTCCATCAGGTCAGAAACACATTGAAATACGGTAAGCGAACTACAATAGAGTGCCTTACCTGTTGTAAGCCATCCATGAGATAATAACTCAAATGTTGAGTTAAAGTTTTTCAAGTTTTTCAAGTTTTTTAATTGAAAAACTTTAGTAAGGAGTTGTGAAACATGGATGAAGTTACTTATGCCAAAACCAAATTTCGTCAGGAACAATGGGAAAAATTAATTATTGACTGTCAAAGCAGCGGACTTAATGTACATGTCTGGTGTGAACAAAACCATGTCAGCCGTCACGCGTACTATTACTGGCTCCGTAAGATACGCAAAAAGGCTTGTGAGTCAGTTCTACCGGCTATTCAGAACCAGAATTCATCTGTTGCTTTCGCCAAAGTTGAAGTAAAGACTCCTAAGCCTAATGTGATGGCTCCCGTCATCATTCATCTTTCTTCTGCTACGCTTGAAGTTCGGGAGGGTACCAGTCAGCAGACAATTGAAACTGTGCTCTCAGCACTGAAAACCATATGCTAGGGGATATTACAGTCGTTAAGGATATCTACATTGCATGCGGCTATACGGATATGCGCAAATCTATTGAGGGTCTGGCTGCCATGGTACAGGAACAGTTTCGGTTGGACCCTTTTTCAAGGAGCCTCTTTCTATTCTGCGGCAGACGCCGTAACAGACTCAAGGCACTCCACTGGGAAGGCGACGGATTTGTTCTTTTGTACAAACGACTGGAGAACGGAAGCTTCAAATGGCCACGTCGTGAAAATGAGGTCAGACAACTTACCTGGCAGGAATTCAAATGGCTGATGGAGGGCCTTGAAGTGGAACAACCCAAGGCGATAAAGCCTGCCATTCCAGGTTCGTTCTGCTAATAAAAAATGCCTGAAGATAGCTTGTTTACTGGATTTTAGATATATTTTGTGGTATAATATTCTTATCAAGAACAGATAAGGAAATATACCATGGATTCTAAAGATGCTTATATAGAGCACCTTGAAAATACTATAAAAAATTTGCAGGATCAGGTAAATAATCTCACTGAAATGGTACTTCTTTTAAGAAAAGAGAAGTTTGGTTCCTCCAGCGAAAAAACTCCCCGTAAAGATATTGAGGGTCAAATTTCCATCTTCAACGAGGCGGAACTGGAAGCGGACGCATCTGTCCCTGAGCCTGTCAGCCAAGAGGTAAAAGGTTATACCCGCAAGAATACACGTACTAAGCGTGAGGAAATTATTAAAGATCTCCCAGTGCGTGAAATACTTTGTGAATCAGCACCTGAAGACCAGTAATGTCTTCAGTGCGATACTGCCTTAAAGCCCATTGGTAAGGAAACTGTCCGCGAGGAACTGGAATACATTCCTGCCAAGTTCCAGATTGTACGCTATGTCAGGATGGCTTATGAATGTCCTAAGTGCAAGCATACAGATCATCCCTATATCCAAAAAGCACTGACGCCATCTTCCTTAATGAATCACTCCCTGGCATCTCCAAGCTCGGTGGCAAATGTCATGTATCAAAAGTATGTGAACAGTGTTCCTCTTTACCGTCAGGAAAAGGATTGGGAACACCTTGGAATGGCACTTACCCGTGCCACCATGGCCAATTGGATTATTCGTTGTTCCGAGGATTACCTCACCCCTGTCATTGATTATCTTCGCAGGGAACTACTCAAACGGGACATTGTTCATTGCGATGAGACGCCAGTACAGGTACTTAAGGAAAACGGGAAGAAGCCACAAACCAAGTCTTATATGTGGCTCTATCGAACTGGAAATGATGGTAAGGCGCCGATTATCCTTCACGATTACCAGCCATCCAGAAATGGAGACCATGCGGTAACCTTCTTAAAAGATTTCAAAGGTTACGTGCATTCCGATGGGTACGCGGGATACAACAAATTGGATGGAATCATCCGGTGCGGATGCTGGACCCACCTGAGGCGTAAGTTCGTAGAAGCAATCCCGGAAAGAAAAGATAAGGATGCTCCTCTAACCAGCGCAGAAATTGGAAGAGATTACTGTAATCAGCTTTTTAAAATCGAAGAAGGACTAGCTGAGCTTACTACTGAAAAAAGGCACTACAAGCGTCTTGAACTGGAAAAACCGGTTTTGGAGGCTTTCTGGTGCTGGCTTGAAAACCTGACAGTCCTTAAAGGTTCAGCTCTCGGCAAGGCAGTCACCTATGCCAAGAATCAAAAGCCATATATGGAGAATTATCTACTGGATGGAAGATGCTCTATTTCTAAAAATGCAGCAGAGAACAGTATCCGGCCGTTTACGGTCGGCAGGAAAAACTGGCTCTTTTCAGATACACCCAAAGGCGCATCTGCTAGTGCTGCGGTATATAGCATAGTCGAGACCGCAAAAGCGAATGGGCTTGAAGTATATACTTATCTTGAATATCTGCTATTGTATATGCCTGATTCGGACTGGCGAAATCATCCAGAAAATTTAGAAGACCTGATGCCTTGGTCTAAGGTTGCACAAAAAGAATGCAAAAGGTAAACATTCAGGATCGGCTGTCTAGCTGATCCTGTTTCAATTTACAAGGCACCCAATTGTAAAGCGCTTACGAAATACGTGGCAGATAAGGATAAAAAGGAGTTTGCAGCCGAGCTGAAGACCATATATCATGCACCATCTGAAGAGAAGGGTTTTGACAGAATGGAAGCTGTTACAGAAAAATGGCAGGACAAATATCCAAATGCAATGAAGAGCTGGCGCAGCAACTGGGATGTCATAAGTCCGATATTCAAGTATTCAGCGGACGTTAGGAAAGCTATTTACACCACCAATGCAATAGAAAGCCTAAACAGTACATATCGACGTCTAAACCGCCAAAGGAGCGTATTTCCTAATGATACCGCCCTTCTAAAAGCCCTATATCTAGCGACCTTTGAAGCCACTAAAAAGTGGACTTTACCAATCAGAAACTGGGGCAAAATCTATGGGGAATTATCCATAATGCATGAAGGCAGGCTGGGTTAATACCTTGACATATTT
>JAEYOU010000364.1 GCA_023411405.1 Pseudomonadota bacterium
GGCGCGAGCCGCGCCGCGGGCACGCCGAACGACTGCGCGGCGACGAGCGCGCCCCCGGCGCCGGGCTCGAAGACCGCCAGCTCCTCGGACCCCACGATGTTGATCACCACGTCCTGGATCGCGCGGAGCACCTCGGCGTGGTCGAGGGAGCTGTGGAGCCGGTCGAGCGCGACGCAGAGGTTGATGGCGTCGGAGAGCTTCTCCTCGAGGTCGATCATCGCGAGCTGCGCCTTGCGGCGCTCGGCCTCCGCGGCGGCGAGCCGCTGGCGCAGGCTCGCGCTGTCGTTCGAGGCCGGATCGGGGCGGTGGAGGGCGACGGCGGGCTGGGCGTTCGGCATGTTCGTCCCTAGGCTGCGATGAGGGCCTTCACCTTCGACAGCAGCTCGGCGGGGTCGATGGGCTTCGTCACGTAGTCGGTGCAGCCCGCCGCGCGGCCGCTGGCGACGCTCTCGGGCTCGCCGCGCGTCGTGACGAGGATCACCGGGGTGCGCGCGATCTCGCCGCGCGACCGGATCTGGCGGCAGGCCTCCACGCCGTCCATCCGCGGCATCATCACGTCCATGAGGATGAGGTGCGGGCGTTCGGACAGCGCCTTCTCCACGCCCTCCTGGCCGTCCTTCGCGACGACGAGGTCGTAGGGCTCCTTCGAGAGCACCATCTTCTCGAAGAGGAGGACGGTGGACGAGTCGTCGACGAGCAGGATCTTCTTGCGTTCGCTCAAGGCGTCCTCGGTTTCTGTGCGCGCGGGGCTGGGCCGCGAGCCGTCGTTTTGCGCGTCCTGTGCCACGGGGACGGGGCCGCTGCCGGGGCCCCGATCCGGCCGGGGATCAACCGCTTCCCTCGAAGGGAGGCAATTCGCGCCGGCGTCGGGGCCCACCCTGGGTCGCCGTCACCCGGATCGAAGGTACCTGCGTCAGGCGGAGACCTCGGCCGCCGGCGGTGGCTGTGCGCCCACCGCGCCGGCCACCTTCTCCGACGCGAGCTCGACCGCGGTCGCCTTCTCCCGCGCCGAGATCACGCGGTCGAGGTCGAGGAGGAGCACGAACCCCTTCCCCACCTTGGCCATCCCGGTGATGAACTCGACCCGCACCTGCGTGCCGAACGTGGGCGGCGGCTCGACGTCGTTCGGCCCGAGATCGAGCACCTCGCGGACGGCGTCGGCCAGCACGCCCATCACCGCCCGCTCGCCCTCGAGCGACGCCTCCACGATGAGGACGCACGTCCGCTTCGTCACCGGCATCGGGGCGAGGCCGAACTTCACGGCGAGGTCGATCACCGGCACGACCGAGCCGCGCAGGTTGATGACGCCCCGGACCGACGGCGGCACCGACGGCACCCGCGTCGCCGTCTCGAACTGGAGGATCTCCTTCACCTGGAGGATCCCGACCGCGTAGTCGCTCCCCCCGAGCGTGAACGACAGGTACTGCTTCAGCTCCTCGGCTTCCTTGGCCATGGCGGTCCCCTAGAAGCGCTGGAAGCCCTTGTCGGTGATCTTGCCGTTGGTCCCGCCCGGCTTCGCGGTCGCCGACGGGTGCGGCGCGTCCGCGGCGCCGGCGTGGCCGTTCGCCTCCGCTCGCCCTGCGCCTGTCGTAGGGCGAGCGGTGAGCGTGGCCGCCGGCCGGACCGCGGCATGACGCACCTGCGCGCCGCCGTCGTGCACCCGGAACCACCCCATGAGCTGCTGGAGCGCCTCGGCTTGCGAGTTCATCTCCTCCGCCGTCGACGCCAGCTCCTCGGCGGAGGAGGCGTTGCGCTGGGTCACCTGGTCGACCTGCGCCATCGCCTTGTTGATCTGGGCGACGCCGGAGGACTGCTCGCGGCTCGCGGCCGCGACCTCCTGGACGAGGTCGGCCGTCTTCCGGATGGCGGGCACGAGCTCGAGCAGGAGCTGCCCCGAGCGCTCCGCCACCTTCACCGACCGCGTCGCGAGCCCGCCGATCTCGCCCGCCGCCTTCTGGCTGCGCTCGGCGAGCTTGCGCACCTCGGTCGCCACCACCGCGAACCCCTTCCCGTGCTCGCCCGCGCGCGCCGCCTCGATGGCCGCGTTGAGCGCGAGCAGGTTGGTCTGGTACGCGATCTCCTCGATGATCGAGATCCGCTCGGCGATGTCCTTCATCGCCTGGACCGTCTCGGTCACCGCCTGCCCGCTCTCCTCCGCGCTCTTCGCCCCCTGCGTCGCCATCGCCTCCGTCTGCCGGCTGTTCTCGGAGTTCTGCTGGATCGACGCGCTCATCTGCTCGAGCGAGGACGTCGTCTCCTCCACGGAGGCCGCCTGCTCGCCCGTGCCCTGCGAGACGCTCTGCGCCGCGGAGGAGACCTGCGTCGCGGCCGAGGCGAGCGCGCCGGAGCCGCTGCGGACCTCGGCGATCACCTCGCCCAGCTTCGTCGCCATGGCGCCCATCGCGGCCAGGAGCCGCCCGGTCTCGTCCGTGGACTCGGCCCGGGCCGTCACGGTGAGATCCCCGGCGGCGATGGCGTCGGCCACCGCGACCGCCTCCGCGAGTGGACGGGCGATCGAGGACGCGATCGCGAACGCGAGGATGAAGCCGGCGGCGAGCGCGGCGAGCAGGATCCCGATCACCCACACCCGGGAGGAGTCGTAGGCCGCGGCGGCGAGCTCACCGGCGTGCTTTCCGCCCTTCTCGTTCTCCTCGACGAGCCGCCCGAGGATCGCGGACGCCTCGTCGTGGACCTGCTTGCCCTTCGTCACCGAGAGGAGGCGCGCCTCCTCGGTCTTGAGGTCCCGGGACAGCGTCAGCACCTGGGGCACGAGCGCGAGGTACTCCTCCCAGCTGCGACGGAAGGTCTCGTAGCCCTTCCGACGCCTCCGGCGGACGAGGGCCGGGCACTGCGTCGGCCGTGCCAGCGCCGGACGCGCGCGGACGGATGAGGCGGATCAAGAGATCCCGGTTGGTCCCGGCGATCGTGGTGGGAGCGCGAGCGGTTCGAGCGGATCGACCCGGGTTCACCCGGGGGAAAACGCCCCACCCAGGGTCGCCCTCACTCGCCGTCGAAGCCGATCCCGCCTGTCGAACGCTCGTCGTTTCAGGCGAGCGCCGTCGGATCGCGCCCGACGGCCAGCGGCGGGATCCGCTCGGCGAGCGCGAGGTGCGCCGGGGAACGCAGCGCGGCGTGCACCTTCTGCGGATCGGGCGGCGGGCCAGCCCAGGCGACCAGGCGCGCAACCCGCCGGCGCGCCTCGTCGAGCCGCGCGCGGGAGATGCGGCCGTCCTCGACCGCGGCGCGGACGAGGTCGATGGCCCGGTGCTGCACTGCGGGCGTGTGGCACACGAGGAGCGCGTCGGCGCCGGCGAGCACACACCCGGGCGCGACCTCCTCGAGCGGGAAGTGCGCGGCGACGGCCTTCATCTCCAGATCGTCGGTGACGCAGCAGCCGTCGAACCCCACCTCGTCGCGGAGGAGCCGGAGCACCGCCGGCGAGAGCGTCGCCGGGCGCGCGGCGTCGAGCGCCTCGAAGACGACGTGCGCGGTCATCACCGAGGCGACGCCCGCGCGGGCGAGGGCGGCGAAGGGCGGGAGCTCGACCCCGCGCAGCCGCGCGAGCGCGTGCGGGAGGCGCGGCAGGTCCTGGTGCGAGTCCTGGCTCGTGTCTCCGTGACCGGGGAAGTGCTTCGCGCAGGCCGCGACGCCGGCCGACTGGAGGCCCTCGGCGAACGCCGCGCCGAGGCGGCCGACCTCCGCCGGATCGCGCGAGAAGGCGCGGTCGCCGATGACGGGGTTCTGCGGGTTCGTGTCCACGTCCACGCACGGCGCGTAGTCCTGGTCGATGCCCACCGCGCGCAGCTCCCGGCCGAGGAGCGCGCCCACCTCGCGCGCGAGCGCGGCGTCGCCGGCCTGGCCGAGCGCCCGCATCGGCGGGACCTCGGTGAAGCCGTGCGAGGCGCGCAGCCGGGCGACCCGGCCGCCCTCCTGGTCGATGGAGACGAGGAGCGGCCGGCCGTTCGCGGCGCGCTTGAGGTCGCCCACGAGCTGCGCCACCTGCTCGGCCTCGACCACGTTCCGCGCGAAGAGGATGACCCCGTGCACGCCGCGCCGGATGAGGTCGAGCACCTCGAGCGTGGGCGTGGTGCCCTGGAACCCGATGCAGAAGAGGCCGGCGACGTCCTGGTCGAGGGGCATGGGAGGTGGATTCTACAGGCTTCCATGTCCGCTCGTGCTGAGCCTGTCGAAGCACGAGCGGTGATCGTTCCGGGCGCGGGCGCGGGCTCAAGCGATGAGCAGCCCCTCCAGGAAGAACGCCGCCACCCCCAGCACGAGCAGGAGCGACCAGAGCGGCAGCTCCGGCCCGTCCGCCGCGCGCCCCTCGCGCGCGACCTTCGCCACGCTCTCGCCGCCGAACCAGGCGGTGAGCTCGCCCGCGTCCAGCCGCCGCGTGTCGGACTCGCGCGCGTCGGGCCAGACCGCGAAGGCGAGCCGCCGATCGAGCCGCTCCTCCCCGCGGATCGAGACCTTCACCTGCCACAGGCCCGGCTCGGGCGGCGCCCAGGTCACGCCCTCGGCCACCCGGGCGAGGCCGGACCGCTCGAGCTCGGCGAGCGGCCGCTCCCTCCCGTCCGGTCCCACGAGCGCGACGAGCGCCTCGCCCTCGCCGAGCCGCAGGGTGCGCCGCTCGCCCACGGCCGAGACCGCCTGGCGCCGCTCCTCGAGCCCGCCGGTGAGGTACGCCGCGAACCGCTGGAGCACGGGCAGGAAGCTCGTCCGGATCGGCCAGTCGGTCCAGTCGCGATCGACGCTCGAGGTGAAGAGGAGCACCCGGCCCTTGCCGCGGAGCCCCTCGACGAGCGCGGGGGCGCCGTCGTCGAACGCGGCGAGGACGCGCGCGGAGGGCGCGCCGGCGCGGGCGGGCCGGGCGAGCAGGTACCGATCGGTGCGGGTCCCGAGGAGCCCCTCGCGCGCCTCGCCGCTGAAGACCGAGAGCGCGGGGTGCTCGAAGTCGAGCTCGGCGAAGCGCGCCGCCCCGGCGCCGCTCGCCCCCGGCTTCGCGGTCGCGGTCTTCTCGACGTGGAGCGCCATGGGGAGGAGCGCGCCGAGCTCGCGCGCGTAGAGCTCGGGATCGACCTGATCGCCGACCGAGACGAAGAGCCCGCCGCCGGCCTCGACGAACCGCTGGAGCTCGCCGACCTTGGTCCCCACCGAGCGGACGTTGAGCAGGAAGACCACGTCCACCTTGGAGAGGTCCTCGCGCGCGAACGCCTCGGCGTCCACCATCCGCGGGCGGACGGGCGAGGCCGGCGACGAGAGCGCAGACTCCACGAAGTAGGCCTCGTCGCGGTACTTCACGGGCGACGGCGCGCCGTTCACCACCAGCGCGCGCACGTCCCGCGGCACCTCGAGCACGAGCGCGCGCGCGTCGTCGAGCGGGAGGGCGTCGCCGGGGAGCTGCGCCTGGACCGCGGCGGCCCCGCCCTCGGGGAAGCCGTGGAGGAGGCTCTTCTTCACCGCGCCGCCCGCGGGGAGCTCCGTGAACGAGCGGATCGCGACCTTGGGGTCCGCGCCGAACCCGACGAGGAGCGAGAGCGGGACCTCGGGCGCCTTCTCCGCGCCGTGCTGGACGAGCGTCGCCGTCACCTTGTAGCCCCGCGCCCCCGCGGCCGGGTCGGGCTCGGCCTCGAGCGCGACCACGGCGCGGTTCGGGAGCTGCGCGCCGCGCGCGGCGTCGAGCACGGACACCTCGGGCCGGAC
>JAEYOU010000384.1 GCA_023411405.1 Pseudomonadota bacterium
GCCCGAGGAGGCGCTTCCCGATCCGCGTCTCGGCGGCGACCGCGTGCAGGTCGGCCGGCGGGGCGATCACCGCCACACGGTCCGGCGCTTCCTCCGCGGTGGCGGCGAGCGCCGCGGCGAGGCCGCCGAGCGAGAGCCCGACGAGCGCCACCTCGCCGCCCCGGCGGCGGGCCATCGCGAGCAGCAGCCGGATCTCGAGGACGAGCTGCTCCACCGCGCTGCGCAGCGCAGGCACGTTCGGCGTGACGAACGCCTCGCCGCTCGCGACGCCGGGGGGCGAGCGCTGGAGATGGAGCGGCGGGATGATCGTCCAGACCTCGTACCCCGTCCGCGCGATCGTCCCCGTCCAGCCGGAGAGCAGCGAGAGCCGCGGCAACTTCCACGGCGGCACGAGGACGGCGATCCCGCGGCGCGCGCCGATCGCCGGCGTCACCTCCACGTGCAGGACCTCGTCGCCCGGCGCGGCGCGCGGCGAGCGGGTCTCCCACGCGCCGCGTCGTGCCGGCGGCTCGGGCAGCGGCGGCAGGGGGCCGAAGCAGTCGAGGGGTTCGCGGGCGGCGGCGACGAAGGGGATCGGGGTACGTCGGCGCAGGTCCTCGCTCCACATCGCCAGCGAGTCGACCACGCCGTGCAGGCGGGGCATCCACATCTCGTGACGAACCTGTGAACGCCCGCCGCCCCCGTCGCCTCTCCGCGCGGGGTCGGCCTCAGTGCTTGAGCTTCGAGGGCGGCGCGGCGAGCAGCGCCCGCAGCGCGCCGATCAGGCGCTCCATGCGGACGGGCTTGGAGATCACCGCCTCGGCGTCGAGCGCGTGGAGCCCGGGCCCGTCGAGCGGCGAGGTCGCGGAGAGGACCACCGTGGGGATGCACGCCAGGTCGGGGCGCTTGCGCTGCGCCTCGCGGAACGCCCACCCGTCCATGACCGGCATGACGAGGTCGAGCAGGATCAGGTCCGGGTGGCTGGCGGCGAGCTTCTCCAGCGCTTCCCGGCCGTTCGCGGCGGCGGCCACCTCGAAGCCCTCGTCGGAGAGGACGTCGGCGAGCGTCTCGCGCAGCGAGGAGTCGTCCTCGACCAGCAGGATGCGATTGGGAGAGCGCATGCTTGGTCGGAAGCTAGGCACGCGGGGTGCGGCACGGAAGGGCATCGCCCCCAACCGGGATCCGGGTTCCTCCGTCACGAAGTGGTGGTGTACGGCCTCGTTCGGATCGAGGGCCGGTCCGTGCCCGCGCGTTCCGTTGACAGCCGCGTTCCTTCCGTAGAACAAACCCCAGGGCCGCTCGGCGACCGCCCCGCACTTCGGATCACATGGCAAACGAGAACGAAGCAGTCACCGCCTCGAGCGCGGTCCACGGGCGCGCGCCTCCCCCGCGCGTGGCGCTCCCCGAGCGCGGCGTGGTCATCGGCCTGCGCTGGAGCGGGATCGAGGGAGCCGGCAACCAGATCCTGGCGGCCAAGCTGGAGTGCGAGCCGGAGCGCGCCCGCCTCACCCGCCTCTGGCGCCCCTTCACGGACGCGCCCGGGCGCAGGGACATCCCGGGCCGGTTCGCGGGGTGGCTCGCCGAGGAGGCGCGCTGGGCCGAGGGGCGGCTCGTGCTCGGGCTGGACTTCGCCCTCTCGCTCGCCGAGACCCACCTGCGCCAGCTCGGGCTCCTGCGCCAGGCGCTCCGCGGGCCCGCGGTCCTGGGGAAGCACCTCGAGGAGCGCTTCCTGGGCGAGGGCGGCGACTTCACGGAGGGTGCGCAGCGGTTCCGGGCCGAGGTCGGCCGGGATCGGCCGCGCGCCACCGACTGCTATCGCGCCGAGCTCCAGCTCCCGACGAGCGGGCGGACCTACCGGCAGACGTTCTTCGGCCTCTGCACGCTCGCCCATGTCACGGCGGCCTTCCCGCCCTGGGACCCGCCGGCCGCCGGGACGCCCACGATCGTCGAGGTCCGGCCCGGCCACGTCGCGCGCGCCGTGTGCGGCATCTGCCAGTACCGCGACGACGACAAGACCGGCTCCAACCAGTCCTCGGTCCGGGCGGGCGTCCTGCGGACGCTGCGGTCCGCGGCGCGGCTCGAGTTCGAGATGGAGCAGGCGGCCCAGATCGTCGAGGACGCGAAGGGCGAGCACCTCGAGGCGGTGCTGTCCGCCGTCGCCGCCGCCGCCGCGTGGGCCGACGGGTTCCAGGGCGTGCCGTCCAACGTGCCCCGCTCCGAGGGCTGGATCCACTCGGTCCGCGAGGAGCCGTGGCGCTGAAACCGAAGGGCCCGCTCCGCGTCGCCTCGGAGAGCGTCCCCGCCCGCCTCGAAGCCGTCCACCGCGACATCGCCGCCTTCCGCCCGCGCGGCTTCGGGCCGCCGATCCACGGGCCGGCCATCGACACGCGCCTCTTCCTCGTCGGCCAGGCGCCGGGGCCGCACGAGGCGCGCTTCGGCCGCCCCTTCGCGTGGACCGCCGGGAAGACGCTGTTCCGGTGGCTGGAGCAGGCGACGGGCGCGGGCGAGGAGGACGTCCGGGCCCGCGTCTACATCGCGGCCGTCGTGCGCTGCTTCCCCGGTAAGTCGTCCGGCGGGGGCGATCGGGTCCCCACCCCGGCGGAGTGCGCGCGCTGGCGCGACTTCCTCGCGCGCGAGGTGGAGATCCTCCGGCCGCGCCTGGTCCTGCCCGTCGGGCGGCTCGCCATCACCGAGGTCCTCGGGGCGCCGGAACCCCTCGCGGGCGTGGTCGGGACGAAGCTGCGGACGCACTACCACGGCCTGGAGGTGGACGTGATCCCGCTCCCGCACCCCTCCGGAGCCTCGACGTGGTTCAAGGTCGAGCCCGGCCGGACCCTGCTCGCGAAGGCCCTGCAGCTCGTCGCCGATCACCCCGAGGTGATCCGCACGTTCCGGAGGTGCGCGTGAGGCGCGCGCTCGCGGCGGCGTCCGCCCTCGCGCTCGGCCTCGCGGCGTGTTCACACGGACCGACCCCTGCGCCGCGCACGGCGCCGCCC
>JAEYOU010000394.1 GCA_023411405.1 Pseudomonadota bacterium
AGCGCGAGCAGCAGCCACCACCCGAAGCCCCAGGCGAGCGCGAGGGGGAGCTGGACGCGGAGGACGCGGCCCAGGTTCGCCGCCCGGAGCGGGAGCGCCCGGCAGAGGTGGTAGAGCGGCAGCGTGCCGACCCCGAGCAGCAGGGTGGCCGGCGCCGCCGCGAGGAGCGCGCGCGCGAACCGGCCGCCGCCCGGCGAGGCCAGGATGGACGCGGGGACCCACGAGAGCACGAGCCAGGCCGCGGCGTAGGCGGCGAGGGCGCGGCGGTCGGTCAGGATGGGGTGCACGTCGCGGCGCTCAGTTCCGGATCGTCACCGCGCCCATGGTGACGTGGCCTCGCAGGCGGAGCCGCTGCTGGACGCCCGCCGCGTCCGGCCGGGGATCGGTCTTGTCCTCGACCGCGCCCATCGTCTGCGAGACGTCGCTCACGACCCGCCAGTGGCCCGGGATCTGGAGCTCGACGCCGCTCATGAGCAGCGAGAGGTCGAGCGCGACCTCCTCGCCCCCGAACGCCGCCCGCCGCAGATCGAGCTGCACCTCACCCATGGTGGCGTGGATGCTCCCTCCCTTGAACTGCTGCGAGTCGACGAGGAGCTTGAGGCTCCCCATCGTGACCGAGCGCTGCACCTCGTCCGCCGAGACCGCCTCGCTGCCGGCCGTGCGCGGGCGGTGGGGGCGGGTGAGGCCGTTCCAGAGGATGGCGAGCCCCGCCGCCACGATGAGCACCGGCCAGAGCTGGGCGACGCCGACGGTGAGCCAGCCGAGCTTCTCGCCGAGCAGCGCCAGGCCGAAGAGCGCGACGAGGAGGCCGAGCAGGCGGGCGCCGGGCTTCCGCCCGCCGATCGCCGCCGCGAGGCCGAACCCGACGAGCAGGAGCGGCCAGAAGTCCAGTCCGCGGAGGTCGGGCGAGAGGAGGCCGAGCTCGCGCAGGAGGAGGAGGGTGCCCCAGGCGATCACGACGAGCCCGGGGATGACGCCGCGCCCGCGGTGGTGGGCACCGCGGAGGTGGCCGTGGAGCCGGACCTCGGCGGAGGGGGAGCGGTCGTTCGCGGCGCGGGCGTGCATGGCGGGCTCCGGGGGGACGAGCGGCTTCGTGTCGTCGCGTTCCATGCGCCGAGGGTAGGCGGGCGCCGGCGCGAGGCGCGAGGGCGTCCCGACGAACGCCGGGCCGGGCCCGACGAGTCGCCGCGCGACGCTCGCCCTTCGCCAGGCTCAGGGCGAGCGGACCCTCGTGCCTCGGGAGGCGACCCGCCGTCCGGGGCCCGTGGACGCCTCGCGACCCATCCCCGCAGGGCTCTTCCCGTTGCGCGGTCCAATCGACTCCCATTCCCGTGGGCGAACGCGCTTCGCGCGCGTGGAGTGCCGCCACGATCGGTGGGCCGATGCGGGAGCGGAAGGAAGCGACGACGGAGGGGCCGTCCACCGCGGGCCGCGTGGCGCGCAGGGCGCCGCGGTCGGAGGACCCACTCCACCTGCTCCAGGACGTGAGCACCCGGCTCATCCGCGCCGACGACATCGAGGAGCTGTACGACGTCATCCTCGACGCGGCGGTCGCGATCATGCGGGCCGACCACGGCTACCTCCACAAGTTCGACGCGGCGAGCGGCGGCCTGCGCCTGCTGGGCTGGCGGGGGTTCACCGAGCCGGCGACGCGTGGCTGGGCGTGGGTGGGCCCGGACTCCCGGAGCGCCTCGGGTGAGGCGCTCCGGACGCGGGGGCGCGTCGTCGTCCCCGACGTCGCGCGCTGCGCCTGGATGGCCGGTGCCGGCGAGCAGCGCCTGTACCTCGAGGTGGGGATCCGCGCCGCGCAGGCGACGCCGCTCCTCTCGCGCGGCGGCGCGCTGCTCGGGACGCTGGCGACTCACTGGCGCGCGCAGCACGAGCCCTCGTCCGAGGAGCTTCGCGCGCTCGACGTCCTGGCGCGGCAGGCGGCCGACCTCGTCGAGCGCATGCAGGTGCGGGAGGCGCTGCTGGAGCGGGACGCGGACCTGCGCGCGCTCCTCTCGCCGTGGGTCCAGGCGTGGTGGGAGGGGGCGCCCGACGGTTCGCAGGTCAGCGACTCGCCGAGCTGGATGGAGTACACGGGCCAGACGCGCGAGGAGATGGCCGGGTGGGGCTGGGTCGAGGCGATCCACCCGGACGACCGCGCCCTCGCGGCCGGCAAGTGGAAGGAGGCGCTCGAGCGCCGGGGGCACCTGAACGTGGAGTTCCGGCTGCGCAGTCGCGGGGGCGGGTGGCGCTGGACGAACGTGCGCGCGAGCCCGGTGTTCGGCCCGGACGGCCGCATCCGGAAGTGGGTCGGGGTGAACGTGGACATCTCGGCGCGGAAGGCGTCGGAGCAGGCGCTCCAGGAGAGCGAGGCCCGGCACGCGTTCCTGCTCGACCTCATGGACGCGCTCCGGCCGCTCCGGGATCCGCTCGAGATCCAGCAGCGCGCCGCGCGGGCCCTCGGGCAGCACCTCGGGGTGCAGCGCGCGTTCTACGCGGAGATCGTCGACGAGCGGGAGTACCTGATCCGGCGGGACTGGGTGGACGGCGTCTCCTCGGTGGTCGGCCGGTTCCCGCTCGCCGCGTGGGGCGAGGAGGCGGGCGCCTGGCTGCGGGCGGGCCGCATCGTCGTCGCCGACGTGGAGGCGGAGCCGGCGCTCCCGCCCGGCGTGCGCGCGATGTTCCGGGAGCTCGGGGTGGCGGCGGTGATGGCCGCCGGTCACCACCGCGACGGCCGCTGGGTGGCGAGCTTCGTGGTCCACGCCACGCGCCCGCGCGCGTGGACGCCGGCCGAGCGCGCGCTCCTCCAGGACGTCGCCGATCGGTGCGGGGCCGTCGTGGAGCGGGCGCAGGCGGAGGCGGCGCTCCGCCGGACCGAGGAGGAGCTGCGGGAGTCCGACCGGCGGAAGACCGAGTTCCTCGCCGTCCTCTCGCACGAGCTGCGGAACCCGCTCACCCCGATCCGGAACAGCATCTACCTGCTCGAGCGGGCTCCGCCCGGGAGCACGCAGGCCGAGCGGGCGCGGGAGGTGCTGCACCGCCAGACCGATCACCTGGCGCGGCTCGTGGACGATCTCCTCGACGCGACCCGGATCTCGCGCGGCAAGATCGACCTCCACCGCACCCGCTTCGACCTGCGCGACGTCGTCCGCAAGGCGACGGACGACCTGCGGTCGCTGTTCGAGGCGAGCGGGATCGATCTCCGCGTCGAGCGCGTCGCCGTGCCGCTCTGGATGGACGGCGACGAGACGCGGATCGCGCAGGTGCTCGGGAACCTGCTGCACAACGCCGCCAAGTTCACGCCCGCGGGAGGCGTCGTGACCGTCGCCCTCGCGGAGCGGGACGGCGCGGCCACGCTCTCGGTGCAGGACACCGGGGCGGGCATCGCGCCCGGCGAGGTCGAGCGGATGTTCGAGCCGTTCGCGCAGGGCGCGCAGGACCAGGCGCGCACCGCGGGCGGGCTCGGGCTCGGGCTCGCGCTCGTGAAGGGGCTCGTCGAGCTGCACGGCGGGAGCGTGGGCGCGCGGAGCGGCGGGCCCGGCCGCGGGGCGGAGTTCACGG
>JAEYOU010000065.1 GCA_023411405.1 Pseudomonadota bacterium
AGCCACGCCCGGACCGCCGCCGCGCCCGCGTCGCCCGCCTCCGAGGGGCGGCCCGCCGCGAGGTGGATCTCGCGCGCCCGCTCGTGCGCGTCGGGCGACCGCGGGTCCACGGCGAGCACCTTCTTCAGGTGCTCGAGCGCCTTGTCGTGGAGCCCGTACTTCACGTAGACGTCGGTCTCGGTGAGGAGCTTCTGGACCGCGTCGGCCCCGACGGGCGCGGCCACCGGCCCGCTGGGCCGCGCGGGCGGGGGAGGCGGAGGAGGAGGGCGAACGGCGGCCGCGGCAGGGGGCGGCGTCGGGGCCCTGACCTGGTGGAGCGGGGTCGCCGCGGCGGAGGCGCCGATCGCCGCGGCCGCGTCCGGATCGTCCGGCGCGAGCTCCTGGACCTTGCGCCAGGTGGCGCGGGCGTCACCGTGGCGGCCCTGCTCCTCGTGGACGTGCGCGAGCTCCTTGTAGACGGAGAGCGTCTTCGAGGTCTGTCCCAGGTCGCGGAACGCCTGCGCGAGGAGGTGGAGCGTGTCCACGTCCTTCGGATCGCCCTTGAAGCAGAGCTGGAGCTTGGCCAGGGCGCGCTTCGTGTCGCCCTTGGCGAGGTAGATGTTCGCGAGCTCCTTGGTGAGCGCGAGGTCGTCGCCCTGGAGCGCGGCGATCCGCTCCGCGACCTTGAGGTACTCGTCGGTGCGGCTGTGCTTCTTGAGGTAGGCGGCGGCGCGCTGGAGGCACTCCAGCGCCGGCTCCGTCCGCCCGGCGCGCGCGTGCAGCTCGCCGAGCTTGATGGACGAGGCGATGTTGTCGGGATCGAGGTCCACCATCTTCTGGAGGACCTCGGTGAGCTTCCCCGCGTCGCCGGCCTTCTCGTACGCCGAGGCCATGAACTGCAGCTGGCTCATGGCGTCGCTCATGAGCCCGAGCTGCTGGTAGAGCCCCGCGAGCCGCTCGTTCACCCGGACGTCGTCCGGGGCGAGCTTCACGATCTGCTTGTAGACGGCGACCGCCTTGAGGAAGAAGCCCTGCTCGGCGTACGTCTCGGCGACCTTCGTGAACGCGTCCGCGGCGAGCCGCTCGTCGCCCTTCTTCTGGAACAGCTCGCCGACCTTGAGGAGGACGCGGACGTCCTTCGCGTCCTCGGCCAGGATCTTCTGGTAGGTGGCGATCGCCTTGTCGATAGCCCCCTTCTGGACGAGCTTGGTCGCCTCCGCGATGATCTTGTTCTTGTCGACAGCCATCGGGTGGCAGGGCTCGGGAGGTCGGGTTCCGCGACATTGACAGGGCGCGCAATGGACGCGCGCCCTGCGCCGGAGCGGACCAGGGGCTGCGACGAGCGTATCGGAACGGGACCGCGACGGTCAAGTGAAGGACCGCAGAACTACCGCGGAATTTCGCGGGTTTCCGCGCTGCGACCCGCGGCCCGGGGACGCTCGGACCCGGCCTCATCCTCTCCCGGCGACGGGCGCCTCCTCGGGCGCCGGCGGGTTCAGGATCTGGTCCACGATCCGGGTGTCGTATCGCCCGGCGACGAAGGCCGGGAACGAGAGGACGCGCCGGTGGAAGGGGATGTTGGTCTTGATCCCCTCGATCACGTACTCGTCGAGCGCCCGGATGGCGCGCCGCAGCGCGATGTCGCGGGTCGCACCCGTGACCACAAGCTTGGCGACGAGTGAGTCGTAGAAGGGCTGCACCCGGTACTGCTCGTAGGCCAGCGTGTCGACGCGCACGCCGTAGCCGCCGGGCTGGTGGTAGCCGGTGATGGTGCCGGGCGAGGGGGCGAACGTGACCGGATCCTCGGCGTTGACGCGCAGCTCGATCGCGTGCGCAATCGGCACCACCGACTCCTGCGAACGCTCCAGCCGCTCGCCGGCCGCGAGCCGGATCTGCTCCCGGAGTAGGTCCAGGCCGTACACCTGCTCGGTGACGGGGTGCTCCACCTGGATCCGGGTGTTCATCTCCATGAAGTAGTAGCGGCCCTGCTCGTCGAGCAGGAACTCCACCGTGCCCACGTTGTTGTAGCCGACCTCCCGCATCGCGCGGACGGCGACCTCGCCCATCTCGCGGCGCAGCTCCGGCGTGACCGCGGGGCTCGGCGCCTCCTCGATCATCTTCTGGTGCCGCCGCTGGACCGAGCACTCGCGCTCGCCGAGGTGGATCACGTTCCCGCGCTCGTCGGCGACGATCTGCAGCTCGATGTGGCGCGGCTGCTCGACGTAGCGCTCGAGGTACATCGAGCCGTCGCCGAAGGCGGCGAGCGCCTCCGCCGAGGCGGTGTCGAACAGCTGCCGGACCTGGCCCTTGTCGCGGCAGATCTTCATGCCGCGCCCGCCGCCGCCGGCCGCGGCCTTGAGGATGACGGGGAAGCCGATCTTCTCGGCCAGCTTCTCGGCCTCGCGGCCGTCCCGCAGGACCCCGCGCGCCCCGGGCAGGAGCGGTAGCCCCGCCTTCTCCATCGCCTCCCGCGCCAGGACCTTGTTGCCCATGAGCCGGATCATCTCCGGCCGCGGCCCGATGAACTTGAGCCGCATCTTGTGGACCATCTCCGCGAACTCCGCGTTCTCGGAGAGGAACCCATACCCCGGGTGAACAGCGTCCGCGCCCGTCAGCTCGGCCGCGGCGAGCACCGCGCGCGTGTCGAGGTAGCTCTGCCGCGCCGGGGGCGGGCCGATGCAGATCGCCTCGTCGGCGAACCGGACGTGGAGCGACTCGGCGTCGGCGGTGGAGTGGACCGCCACCGTGGCGATGCCCAGCTCCTTGCAGGCGCGGATCACGCGGAGCGCGATCTCGCCCCGGTTGGCGACGAGGACCTTTTTGAACATAGTTTAACGGGGGCTGCGCCCCCGCCCCGTCGGCGAAGCCGCCGGGGCCCCACCCCTGCTTCGCTGGGTCCCGCCGCGCTTCGCCGCTTCGTTGTTGGACTCGATGATGGCGGCTCGCGCGGCACCCAGCGAGGAGGGGCTCCGCCCCTCCCCCCTGCTTCGCAGGGGCCCCCCGCCCCGCGTGCCGCGTCCAGACCCCACCGGCCTAGCCAGGCACGATCCGGAACAGCGCCTCGCCGAACTCCACCGCGGTCGCGTTCGGGACCATGATCTCGGCGACGACGCCGTCGACGTCGCTCTCGATCTCGTTCATGAGCTTCATCGCCTCGATGATGCAGATCGTCTGGCCCTTCTTCACGCGCTGGCCGACGTCCACGAACGGCGGCGCGTCGGGCGACGGCGAGCGGTAGAAGGTCCCGACGAAGGGCGAGCTCACCACCGTGCCCGGCGCGTCCAGCTTCGGATCGCGCGCGGCCGGCGGCG
>JAEYOU010000070.1 GCA_023411405.1 Pseudomonadota bacterium
GTCCCGGAGGCGCTCGACGCGGCCGGGCTCCGCGCCGTCGTCCGCGCCTTCGCCGACGCCGCCCGGCGCGCCCGCGCCGCCGGCTTCCGGGTGGTCGAGGTCCACGCCGCGCACGGCTACCTGCTCCACCAGTTCCTCTCGCCGCTCTCGAACCACCGGACCGACGCGTACGGCGGGTCGTACGAGAACCGGACGCGGCTCGTGCGCGAGGTGGTCGAGGCCGTGCGCGCGGCCTGGCCGGAGGAGCTGCCGCTCCTCGTGCGCCTCTCGGCGACGGACTGGGTCGAGGGGGGCTGGGACCCGGACCAGTCGGTCGAGCTCTGCCGGGGGCTGGCCCGGCTCGGCGTGGACCTCGTCGACGTGTCCTCCGGCGGCGCCGTGCCGCGTGCCCCCGTGCCCGTGGGCCCGGGGTACCAGACCCGGCTCGCGGAGCGGATCCGCCGCGAGGCCAAGATCGCCACGGGCGCGGTCGGGATGATCACCGCGCCCGAGCAGGCCGATCACGTCGTCCGCTCCGGCCAGGCCGACCTCGTCCTCCTCGCCCGCGAGCTCCTGCGCGACCCGCACTTCGCGCTCCGCGCCGCGCGCGTGCTCGGCGTCGACGGGCCGTGGCCGAGGCAGTACGCGCGGGCGAGGTGACCCGCCGTCCGGCTCCGACGTCCGGGCTGCCCCGGAGCGCCCCACCCTCCACTCCGGCGCTTGTCTCCTGCGCGCGCACGTGGGAGCGTCCTCGTCGAGGTCTCGAAAGGCGGACGGCGTGGGTACGCTGCTGGCTCCCTGGAGGAGGCTCGCCCGGGCTCGACCGCGCCTCCTCACCGCGGCCGATCAGACGAGGAGGTCCTGGGCGGTGCGGCTCCGCGGCCTCGGCGAGGTCCCCGCGCCGTTTCGGGTGCTCTACGCCGGTCGCGCGCCGGAGCCGGGCGCGTTCCCGTACAGCGTGCTCACGCCGTCGTTCGAGGGCTTCCGCGCGCGGCAGAGCCCCAGCGTCCTCTGCCTGCTCGACGGCGAGGTTCACGTCGCGGAGCGCCGCGGCGCGGACGTCCAGGTCACCCGCTTCGCCCCGGAGGACGTGAGCTGCCTCCAGGTCGGAAACGCGCTGCTCCGGTCGTGGCTCACGCTGAGCGGCGTCGCCCAGGGGGTGCGCACGTCGTTCTCCTGCCAGTACAGCGCCGTGTCCCAGCCCCTGTTCGAGCCGTTCCTCGAGCGGCTCCGCGCGGTGCCCCCGTGCGCGAGCGGCGCGCTCGGCGCGGAGCGGGAGAAGCTCTCCTCCCTGCTCCACGAGCACTTCAAGTTCATGAACCTCGCCCGCCGCAGCCTCCTGCCCGGAGAGCGCGTCCTCGCCGCCGTGGTGCAGCAGCGGCTCCGCGGCTCGCTCCGGAAGCGGCTCGCCCGGCTCGTCACGCCGGCGCACCTCGCCCTCCTGACGGATCGGGAGCTCATCCTGATCGCCGAGCCTCGCGAGCGGCTCGCGCCTCGCGGCGCGGCCTACGGCGGCGTCTGGCACTACGTCCCGCTGCACGGGATCCGCGGCGTGTCGCTCGCTCCGGAGGACGAGCACCTCGTCCTCACGATCGAGGTGCCGGGCGGTGCGCGGTTGCGCGCCGTCTTCGGCGGGGCGAACCAGGGCGGCGCGGAGGCGCTGGTGCGCGGCCTGCGGGAGCGGATCGGGGAGGGCCGGGCGCCGGAGGGGACGTGACCTCCCTCGCGCCGTGAACGTCACCCGGGCGCCGCCGCGAACCGCTGCCGGTACTCGGCCGGCGTGACCCCGAGGTCGTGGACGAACGCGCGCCAGAGCGTGCTCTGGTCGCCGAGCCCGGTGCGCGCGGTGACGTCCTTGAGCGGCAGCGTCGTCTCCTCGAGCAGGCGGCGCGCCTCGGCCAGGCGGAGCCTGCGGACCAGCTCCGCGGGGGACTCGTCGAGGTGCTCGCGGCACCAGCGGGTGAGCGTGCGAGGGCTCATGCCCACCTCCGCCGCGATCCGCTCGACCGGGAGCGGCTCGTCGAGGTGCTCGAGCACGAACGTCGAGACGTCGCGCAGGCGGGGCGGCTCGCGCTCCTGGCGGAGGAGCGCGGAGCTGAACTGCGCCTGGTTCCCCGAGCGCCGCAGGAACAGGACCATGCGCTTCGCGACGCGCATCGCCAGCGCGTGGCCGTGGTCCTCCTCGACGAGAGCCAGCGCCAGGTCGATGCCGGCGGTCACGCCGGCCGAGGTCCACACGCCGCGGTCCTTCACGAAGATCCCCTCGTCGACGACGCGGATCCCGGGGAACCGCGCGCGCAGGTCGTCGAGGTGCAGCCAGTGGGTCGTGGCGCGGCGCCCGTCGAGGAGCCCCGCGGCGGCGAGCAGGAACGCGCCGGTGCAGACGGAGACGACGGTCGGGATCCGCGGCCCGTTGCGGCGGAGCCATGGGACGAGGGGCGCGTGGTCGTCCGGGAGCGGCGCCGCGGGCGAGCCGCCGGCCACCACCAGGAGGTCCGGCGGACGGTCCAGCCGCGCGGGGAGGGGGTGCAGCCCGCCGAGGCTGAGCCCGAACCGCGTCCGGATGGTTGGAGCGGTCGGGCCGTAACCCTCGATGACGTACGCCTCGCGGCCGAGGAGATCGTTGGCGTGGCCCAGCACCTCCCAGGGGCCCGAGACGTTGAGCATCGACACGCGGGGGACGACGACGAACCAGACCCGCCTCGAGGTGCGCGGACTCGGCATGGCCTCATCCTGTCGGGGCGTGGCCGAAAATGCAAGGTGTTTGTCCAACGGGCCAGCGCCCGGCGCGGTACTCCTCGGACCAAGGAGGAGGCACGCATGATCCGGATCGGCATCAACGGCTTCGGCAGGATCGGCAGGATGGCCTTTCGCGCGGCGCTGGAGCGGGACGACGTCGAGGTGGTCGCGATCAACGATCTCCTCGAGCTCCCGCACCTCGCGTATCTGCTCACGTACGACTCGGTGCGCGGCAGGCTCGGGCGGCCGGTGGCCGCGCGGGACGGGGCGCTCGTGGTCGGCGATCGGCGCGTCCGCGCCACGGCCGCCAGGGACCCGGCGGCCGCCGCGTGGGGCGAGCTCGGCGTCGGCGTCGTGATCGAGTCGACGGGGATCTTCCTCACGCGCGAGAAGGCGGAGGCGCACCTGCGGGCCGGCGCGCGGCGGGTGGTCCTCTCGGCTCCGCCGAAGGACGACACGCCGATGTACGTGTACGGCGTCAACAGCGACCGGTACGCGGGGGAGGCGATCTTCTCGGCGGCGTCCTGCACGACGAACTGCCTGGCGCCGGTGGCCAAGGTGCTGCACGAGCGCTCCGGGATCCGGCGGGGGCTCATGACCACGGTCCACGCGACCACCGCCAGCCAGAAGACCGTGGACGGCCCCTCGGGGAAGGCCTGGCGGTTCGGGCGCGGGATCCTGGAGAACATCATCCCGGCCACGACCGGCGCGGCCAAGGCGGTCACGAAGGTGCTGCCCGAGCTCCAGGGCAAGCTCACAGGCATGGCGTTCCGCGTCCCGGTCTCGGACGTCTCGGTCGTCGACCTCACCGCCGAGCTCGAGCGCCCGACGACCTACGCCGAGATCTGCGCGGCGATGAAGGCCGCGTCGGAGGGCTCGCTCCGCGGCGTCCTCGCGTACACGGAGGACGACGTCGTCTCGACCGACATGCGGGGGGAGGCGTGCACGTCGGTCTTCGACGCGAAGGCGGGGCTCCAGCTCGATCCGACGTTCGTGAAGGTGATCGCCTGGTACGACAACGAGTGGGGGTACGCGAGCAAGCTCGTCGACCTGGCGGTCCTCGCGGGCGCAAGGTGACGCGAAGAGCGCGCGCGGCGGCTCGTGCTCCGCTCGCCCTGAGCCTGTCGAAGGGCGAGCGAACGCGCGGCTCCCCGTGCCCTGAGGGCTGCTCGCCCTGAGCTGTCGAAGGGCGAGCGAACGCGCGGCTCCCCGTGCCTTGAGGGCCGCTCGCCCTGAGCTTGTCGAAGGGCGAGCTGTCGGGCTCCTCGCTCGCTCCGCTCGCTGCTCCTCACGGGCACGCCTCGAGCCCGGAGCTGGGATGGGTCGACGTTCCGCGTGGGACGGGTCCGGCCCTGCGGCGCCCTCCCTCGCTCCGCGCGGCCCGGAGCGGCGCCGTACTGGAGGCGGTGCCGCACGCACGGGAAGCCGCTGCAATTCCGTGCGGGCCGGCACGCTCGATGAGCGGGGGGTGCTCGTGCGCAGGCGACCTCGCGTCGCCGTCCCGCAAATTGCAGCGGCGGCCGTACTGGTGACGTGGTCTCGGGCGCGCTGCGCTCGGTCGGTCGGCGCAGGGCCGGCCCCGCCCTCGGGAGGGGTCCGCTGGTCGAGGGCTCGAGGCGTCCCGTTCGTCGCGGCCTTCGCTCCGCTCGCTGACATCTCGGCGCGCGTAGTCATGGCGCGACCCTCACGATCACGATCCGCTCCGCCGCCAGTCCATCCAGGCACGCCGCTGCTGCGCGAGCCGCGTCGCCGTTCGCCACCGCAGCTCGAACTCGGAACCCCGCCAGCGCCGCCGCGTACTGAAGCCCCAACCCGGTCGTGCCCGGCGACGGGTCGAAGCCATCCGCGACCGAAGCGTAGTCGGCTCGCTCCGCGTGCGTCGCTCGGAGCACGCCATCGAGGGCGCTCCCCAGTCCATCGAGATCCGTCAGGACCCGCGCAGGGGCATCGGCGAGCGGACGCTCCCCACGCAGGATGGCCGAGAGGACCTCCTTCGCGTTCTCGTCGTCGGTGTACGCGCGCGCCGCCGTCTCGATGTCCGGCAGGTACGGCGTCAGCGCCTCGCCGAACGTGCCGGGAACGGGCGCGTCCACGTGAACCGAGCGCGGATGGGAGGCACCGATGTTCGCGTTGGCCTCGGCGACGAGCCGCCGCTCCAGGATCGCGACCTGGATGAGATACGCCGCGACGAGCAGCACGACGAGGGCGACGAGGAGGATAGCGAGCCTGCGCACCCAGGCCTTCACTCGGGGCATGCGGCGAGCATACCGCGTGAAGCCGGTTGCACCAGTGGAAGGCGTGCGCGCCGTCGAGTCCTGCAGGAGGCCCGGATCATCCTCGATTCCGATCTCGATCGTCGGTCCACCGGCCACCCGGAGATAGCAAGCCTCGCCGTCCGTGAGGACTCGGTGATCTCCGCGTTTCGCACCGATGGCGGCAGGGGGATCCCTCGTCCGGCAGCTCGTCGCACGCGCACCCGGAAGCCGTCCAGCACGCACTCGTAGGTAGCCTTGTCAGTGACGACGAGGAACTCCGGCCAGCCCCCATCCGTCCCCGCCGGACATTCGAGGATCTCGACCACGCGCTCACCGATGAGGCGACCGGGGGAGTTGGTCGGACTGTTGGTCATGGCCCTCCAGTAGGCAATCGCTGTCAGACGACCGTGCAATATCATTAGCATGACGATCGACGCCATTCGAGACCTCTCGGCCCGCCTCGCCGACCTCCTGCGCCGCGAGCGGGGCGCCATGGCCGACTTCCTCGTCGCGCTCGCGGACTTCGACGGCCAGCGCGCATGGCGCGCGCTCGGGTACGCGAGCCTGTTCGACTACCTGCACCGGGAGCTGGGGCTCGCGAAGGGGACGGCGTTCTACCGGAAGACGGCGGCGGAGCTCATCCAGCGGTTCCCGGAGGTGGTCGAGCCGCTTCGCCGGGGCAAGCTGTGCATCACGAGCATCGTGGAGCTGGCGCGCGTCATGACGCCCGAGAACCGGGCCGAGGTGCTGCCGCGGTTCTTCCATTGCTCCAGGCAGGAGGCGCAGGCGGTCTCGGCGGAGATCGCGCCGAAGGCGGACGTGCCGGTGCGGGAGGTCGTGACGACGGTCCCCGCCGTGAAGCCGGCCGCAACGAAGGAAGAAGTGCGCGCGGTCGAGACCAGTTCTCAGCCAGTTCAACCGTTGAACCAAACTGCCTCCGACGGGTGGGTTCTCGCGGCCGCGAGCGCCCCGACGGCGACCGCCTCGGCCGCTCCCGCCGAGCTCACGAACCCGCTCACCGCAGAGCTCAGCCGCCTCCACCTCACCGTCTCCCGCGCGCTCCTCGACAAGCTCGAGGCGGCCCGCCTCGCGCTCGGGCACTCCCACGCGGGCGCGAGCCTCGCGGACGTCATCGAGGCCGGCGCCGATCTCGTCCTCGCGCGCCAGGCGAGGGCGAAGGCGCTCGTAAAGAAGCCGCGCACGAGCGAGGCCGCGAAGGCTCCCGCAACGGACGCTTCGTACATCCCCGCTGCGGTCCGGCGCGAGGTCTGGAAGCGCGATGGCGGCTGCTGCCAGTGGCCGCTCGCGTCGGGAGGGATCTGCGGGTCGCGGGTGCGGGTGGAGTTCGATCACGTCGTGCCGAAGGGGCGCGGCGGGACGAGCACGGTCGGAAACGTCCGGCTGCTCTGCCGCATGCACAACGACCTCGCCGCGAGGATGGCCTACGGCGATGACCACATGGACCCGTTCACGCGGGGGCGAGCGCGGCATGGCGCCACTCGTGCGAGGGTCGAGAGCGGCGATCCCGAGGCCCGCAGCCTCGACCTTGGCTCTCTCGTCGGATGAGCGTCCTCATCCGCCTCCCGCCGCCTCGAGCGCAGCCGGAGCCGCCCGCTCCGTAGTAAGTTCCACCCCGGGGCCGTGGCGGAACTGGCAGACGCAGGGGACTTAAAATCCTCGGGATCTCACGATCCGTGCGGGTTCGACCCCCGCCGGCCCCACATCCTCCCTCCCACCTCCAGCACCCGGCACACGCGCGCCGCGGCCGCCGCGATGAGGTCCGGCGCGCGCGCCATGCTCTCCTCGAGCGTCATCGGGCCGGGCGCGATGCACTCCACGGCGTCGATCCCCGTGGCGAGCACGGCCTCCCACCCCTCGCCGAGGCTGCCGGACAGGCAGACGACCGGCACGCCCTGCGCCCGCGCGGCGGCGGCGACGCCGGCGGGGGCCTTGCCCATCGCGGTCTGTCCGTCCGTCCGGCCCTCGCC